>NZ_JACHDL010000024.1:0-133601 GCF_014201055.1 Paraburkholderia sp. CI2 | reverse complement strand
ATCGCGCTCGAAGACGAATACTTCGTGTCGCGCAAGCTGTACCCGAACGTCGACTTCTACTCGGGTATCGTGCAGCGCGCGCTGGGCATTCCGACGTCGATGTTCACCTGTATCTTCGCGATGGCGCGTACGGTCGGCTGGATCGCGCAGTGGAACGAAATGATCGCCGATCCCGAGCAGAAGATTGGCCGTCCGCGTCAGTTGTTCATCGGCGAGACGCTGCGTGAAGCGAAGCCGATCGCACAGCGCTGATCGCTGATCGACCTCGATACGCGCGCTTCGCAGCGGCATTCGTGCCGTGCAAAAGCGCGAAATCCGAGTGAATAAAACGCCTCGACGGGTCTACCGTCGGGGCGTTTTCCGTTTCGGCGGCAGCCACGCGTCGCGCATGCGGCGCATTGGCGTCGCTGGGGCCAACGCTTGCCGGGTAACGACGATACAGGTATTGCCACTACCAGCCAACTCCATGTTTTTTATCGGTTTTTTCGTCGGCTGAGCAGCCCATCGCGGTGCGCAGCGTGGCATAATCAATCGACACAGTCAGCCCGCAGTCATTACTACCCCGCATACCATGGCACAGACTCTCTACGACAAATTGTGGAACACGCACGTGGTCCACACGGAAGACGACGGCACCACGATTCTCTACATCGACCGTCACCTGCTGCATGAAGTGACCAGCCCGCAGGCGTTCGAAGGCCTGAAGATGGCCGAGCGTCCGGTGTGGCGCATCAGCGCGAACCTGGCCGTGTCCGACCACAACGTGCCGACCACGGACCGCAGCCACGGCATCGCCGATCCGGTGTCGAAGCTGCAGGTCGACACGCTCGACGCCAACTGCGACGCCTTCGGCATCACACAGTTCAAGATGAACGACCTGCGTCAGGGCATCGTTCACATCATCGGGCCGGAACAGGGCGCCACGCTGCCGGGTATGACGATCGTCTGCGGCGACTCGCACACGTCCACGCACGGCGCGTTCGGCGCGCTCGCGCACGGCATCGGCACGTCGGAAGTCGAGCACGTGCTGGCCACGCAAACGCTGCTGCAGAAGAAGAGCAAGAACATGCTCGTGAAGGTCGAGGGCCAATTGCCGCGCGGCTGTACCGCGAAGGACATCGTGCTCGCGATCATCGGCAAGATCGGCACCGCGGGCGGCACCGGCTACGCGATCGAATTCGGCGGCTCGACGATCCGGTCGCTGACAATGGAAGGCCGCATGACGGTCTGCAACATGGCGATCGAAGCGGGCGCGCGCGCCGGCATGGTCGCCGTCGACGACACCACGGTCGAATACCTGAAAGGCCGTCCGTTCTCGCCGCAGGGCGTCGAGTGGGATCACGCGGTCGAGTACTGGAAGCAGTTCAAGTCGGACGACGGAGCGCATTTCGATCGCGTGGTCGAGTTGAACGCCGCCGAAATCGTGCCGCAGGTCACCTGGGGCACGTCGCCGGAAATGGTCACGCCGATCGACGGCCGCGTGCCGGATCCGGAGCGCGAAAAGGACCCGGTCAAGCGCGACGCGATGGAGCGCGCGCTCAAGTACATGGCGCTCGAGCCGAACGCGCCGATCGAGTCGATCAAGCCGGATAAAATCTTCATCGGGTCGTGCACCAACGCGCGCATCGAAGACATTCGCGCCGCGGCTTACGTCGTGAAGAAGCTCGGCCGTCGCGTCGCGCCGAACATCCGTCTGGCGATGGTCGTGCCGGGTTCGGGTCTCGTGAAGGCGCAGGCGGAGCGTGAAGGCCTCGACAAGGTCTTTACCGAGGCCGGTTTCGAATGGCGCGAGCCGGGCTGCTCGATGTGTCTGGCAATGAACGCCGACCGGCTCGAGCCGGGCGAGCGTTGTGCATCCACGTCGAACCGCAATTTCGAAGGTCGTCAGGGCGCTGGTGGCCGCACGCACCTGGTGAGCCCCGCAATGGCCGCGGCTGCGGCCATCGAAGGGCATTTCGTCGACATTCGCAAGCTCGGATAAACCGCATGATGAAGAACATGAATCGCATCACTCTATTGCGCCGCTTCGCACTCGGCACGTTCGCCGGGCTCCTGCTCGGTCTTGCCGGCTGCAACACGGTGCACGGATTCGGCCAGGACATGTCGCACCTCGGCAATTCGATCAGCAATCACGCTGAGAAATAAGCGGTTTTTGATTTTTGCCGGCGATACGGCGCGGGGGTTCCAGCCGCCAGTCGCATCGCCCGGTCCTGAACAGGCGCAAGCGTCATGGATAATTTCATCGTACACACCGGCGTCGTGGCGCCGCTCGATCGCGAGAACGTCGACACGGACGCGATCATTCCGAAGCAGTTCCTGAAGTCGATCAAGCGCACGGGTTTCGGTCCGAATGCGTTCGACGAATGGCGCTACCTCGACCACGGCGAACCGGGTCAAGACAACTCGAAGCGTCCGCTGAACCCGGATTTCGTGCTGAATCAGCCGCGCTACCAGGGCGCCTCGGTGCTGCTCGCGCGCAAGAATTTTGGCTGCGGCAGCTCGCGCGAACACGCGCCTTGGGCGTTGCAGCAATACGGCTTTCGCGCGCTGATCGCGCCGAGCTTCGCGGACATCTTCTACAACAACTGCTTCAAGAACGGCGTGCTGCCGATCGTGCTGACCGAACAGCAGGTCGATCATCTGTTCAACGAGACGTATGCGTTCAACGGCTTCGAGCTGACGATCGACCTCGAAGCGCAAGTCGTGCGCAAGGCCGACGGCGGCACCGAATATCCGTTCGAAGTCGCGGCGTTCCGCAAGTATTGTCTGCTGAACGGTTTCGACGACATCGGCCTGACGCTGCGTCACGCGGACAAGATCCGCCAATTCGAAGCGGAGCGTCTCGCGAAGCAACCGTGGCTGAACAATCGCCTCGTCCGCTAAGCGAAACCGTGAGGGCGTCAGGGGCGTGAAGTCCGCGCGCCAATGTCGGTTTGCGCCAGAAGATCCGAAAAAAATCATCAAGGAATTCGCATGAAGATCGCAGTGTTGCCGGGCGACGGCATCGGTCCCGAAATCGTCAAGGAGGCCGTCAAGGTCCTGAACGTGCTCGGCGAGAAGTTCGAACTCGAAGAAGCGCCGGTCGGCGGCGCGGGCTACGAAGCGAAGGGCCACCCGCTGCCGGACTCGACGCTCGCGCTCGCGAAGGAAGCCGACGCGATCCTGTTCGGCGCGGTCGGCGACTGGAAGTACGACAAGCTCGAACGCGCGCTGCGCCCTGAGCAGGCGATTCTCGGTCTGCGCAAGCACCTGGAACTTTTCGCGAACTTCCGTCCGGCGATCTGCTACCCGCAACTGACGGGCGCGTCGTCGCTGAAGGAAGAGATCGTTTCGGGTCTCGACATCCTGATCGTGCGCGAACTGAACGGCGACATCTACTTCGGTGCGCCGCGCGGCGTGCGTACGTCGCCGGACGGCCTGTTCGCCGGCGCGAAGGAAGGCTTCGACACGATGCGCTATTCGGAACCCGAAGTGCGCCGCATCGCGCACGTCGCATTCCAGGCGGCGCAAAAGCGCGGCAAGAAGCTCACCTCGGTCGATAAAGCCAACGTGCTCGAAACGTCGCAGTTCTGGAAGGACGTGATGATCGACGTGTCGAAGGAATACGCGGACGTCGAACTGTCGCACATGTACGTCGACAACGCCGCGATGCAGCTCGTGAAGGCGCCGAAGTCGTTCGACGTGATCGTGACCGGCAACATGTTCGGCGACATCCTGTCCGACGAGGCGGCCATGCTGACCGGCTCGATCGGCATGCTGCCGTCGGCATCGCTCGACAAGAACAACAAGGGCTTGTACGAGCCGTCGCACGGCTCCGCGCCGGATATCGCCGGCAAGGGCGTTGCCAATCCGCTCGCCACGATCCTGTCGGCCGCGATGATGCTGCGCTATTCGCTGAACAAGGCGGAGCAGGCCGATCGCATCGAAACCGCGGTGAAGAAGGTGCTCGAACAGGGCTATCGCACCGGCGACATTCTCACGCCGGGTTGCAAGCAGATCGGCACCGCCGCGATGGGCGATGCCGTCGTGGCCGCGCTGTAAAACGCGTGCACCGCATGCGCTCGCAGAGCGAGGGCATGCGGTGGTCAGCTCAACAATACTGGCCTTTTAAAAACGCGAATCGGGCCTTTAAATAGGCCGATTTGCACGTCATACGGCGAAGAACGCCGCCAGTTTTCCGTTTTCGTGTATATTGTTGTGATGGCTCAGATCTCCCAAATCTCCTCGATTTCCAAAATGCACGGCACAACGGCCCGTGCGATCGAGTTCGCCATTACCATCAAAACCATTACCCCGAAAACGATCACGAAGCGCTGATCGTCCGTCGTGCCCGCCCATCTTCCCCGCGCGGTCACTGCGGGCAAAGACGCGGGGAAGTTTCCATTCGAAGGGTATGAAGTCATGAACGTAGGTCTCGTAGGTTGGCGCGGCATGGTCGGCAGCGTCCTGATGCAACGTATGCAGCAGGAAGGCGATTTCGACTTGATCGAACCGGTGTTTTTCAGCACCAGCAACGCGGGCGGCAACGCGCCTTCGTTCGCCAAAAACGAGACCAAGCTCAAAGATGCGACAAGCATCGACGACCTGAAGAAGTGCGACGCGATCATTTCCTGCCAGGGCGGTGACTACACGAACGAAGTGTTCCCGAAGCTGCGCGCGGCGGGCTGGAACGGCTACTGGATCGACGCGGCATCGTCGCTGCGCATGAAGGACGACGCGGTCATCATTCTCGATCCGGTCAACCTCGACGTGATCAAGAACGCGCTCGTCAAAGGCCAGAAGAATTTCATCGGCGGTAACTGCACGGTCAGCCTGATGCTGATGGCATTGGGCGGCCTGTTCCGCGAAAACCTCGTCGACTGGATGACGGCCATGACTTATCAGGCCGCATCCGGCGCGGGCGCGCAGAACATGCGCGAATTGCTGTCGCAAATGGGCACGCTGCACGGCGCGGTGAAGAACGAACTGGCAGACCCGGCTTCGGCGATTCTCGACATCGACCGCCGCGTGCTCGAAGCGATGAACAGCGACAGCATGCCGACCGACCACTTCGGCGTACCGCTCGCGGGCTCGCTGATTCCGTGGATCGACAAGGATCTCGGCAACGGCATGTCGAAGGAAGAGTGGAAGGGCGGCGCGGAAACCAACAAGATCCTCGGCAAGCCGGCCATGGGCACGCCGGGTTCGATTCCAGTCGATGGTCTGTGCGTGCGGATCGGCGCAATGCGCTGCCATTCGCAAGCGCTCACGATCAAGCTGACCAAGGACGTGCCGCTCGACGAAGTGAACAGCATCCTCGCGTCGGGCAACGACTGGGTCAAGGTTGTGCCGAACGAACGCGAAGCGTCGATGCGCGACCTGTCCCCGGCGGTTGTCACCGGTACGCTGACGGTGCCGGTCGGCCGCGTGCGCAAGCTCGCGATGGGAGGCGAGTATCTGTCGGCCTTCACGGTCGGCGATCAGCTGCTGTGGGGCGCGGCTGAACCGCTGCGTCGTATGCTTCGCATTGTGCTCGACAAGTAAAGTAAACTACGCGCTCACGACGCGTAGACAACTCAAGAAGCGTCGCGCTTGCGCGGCGCTTTTTTCATTGTGTGCTCCGATCATCTTGTCTCTTTCCACTCGCAAAAAAGGCTGCGCGCTGACGCGCCCAGGTGTCCCGATGAACTTTCGACGCTCCGCTCTTCGGGCTATGTCCATTCGTCACGAGAAGGTGCGATTCAGCAGCCGTCCGGCGGCGATGGCCGCTTGTGCCACTTTCGCCCTTGCGCTGCTCGGCGGTGGCGCGGGCAATGCGCTTGCCGCGCCGGCTAGTGCCGCGAGCGCGCCGGATGCCGCTTCCGCTGTCAGTTCCACTACCGCTGTCGTTGCTGTCGCTGCGGGCTCTCAGTACACCGTACACGCAGGGCAGTCGCTGAACGATGTCGCGATCGCTATTACGCAGTCGCATGACCGGGCGGTACTCGCGCGCGCTACGCACGCATTGTTCGACACGAATCCGGCCGCGTTCATGAATCACGATCCGAGCCGGATGCGTGTAGGAGCGGTGTTGATCGTGCCGGCGCTCGATGCGTCGGGGGCCTTGGCGGTTTCGTCGACTGGGGCCGCGGCAGGGGCGTCGGAGTCCGCGGCGGCTGCGCCCGCTTCCGCGCCGACTGCCGCGCCGGCCGCGGCGGCTGCCGCCAGCACGGCGAGTGCAGTCGCGCAGGTCAACGCCGCCGCCGCGAGTGCGGCCAGCGCGGCGGCTCAAGCGACGACGCCGGCCGCATCCACGGTTTCCGGCGCGGCCAGCGCGGCGGTATCGACCGGCGCGGCGGCGGGCGGTGCGGTTTCGTCCGCGCCAGTGGCCGGTTCGGCGCCGGTGGCGACGAGTGGCACGCGGGAATGGGCCGAATCGATTCAACCGGCGGCGAGCGCGCCCGCCGGACAAGCGCCGTCGGCAGCGACCGCGGCCGCGCAGGCGGCTTCGCAGCCGCATCCGCAGGTGTCGAGTCTGCAGCAATTGCTGGCGCTGAAAAACCGCGTGCTGATGGAGTTGCAGAAGCACGGTATCGGCGGGGCGCCCGTCGCTTCAGGCCCAACGCCGACGAGCGCTGCGCAGCCGGCACCGGCAGGTTCCGCGGCGACCGTGGCCGTGGCGCCGGAGCACGCGAATGTGACGACGTCGCCGTCGAATGAGGGCGGCATCTCTCAGCGCGATTTGAGCATCGCGGCGGCCGTGGGCGCGGCACTGATCGTTCTGCTCGCTGCTCTGCGCATGGGTCGCCGCAAGCGCGATCAAGAGGCCGCGGCACGGGCCGCCCAGGCAACTGATGCAGAAATGGCGAGATCCGCGCGTGAGGCCGATTCGCGCAATGGCAGCGCGGCGGCGGGGCAGGCCGCGGTCACGGAAGGATCGGACGCGCAAGATCAAGAGGTTGCACGGCAGGCCGCAGCAGCAGAGCATGCGGCTGCGGAACGTGCGGCTGCGGAACGTGCGGCAGCCGAACAGGCAGCGGCAGAAAGCGCGGCTGCGGAGCGGGTAGCAGCGGAGCGCGCGGTGGCCGAGGAGGCGGCGGCCAAGCGCGCCGCAGCGGAACGTGCAGCAGTCGAGCAAGCCGCAGCGGAAAGTGCAGCAGCCGAACAGACGGCAGCGGAAAGTGCAGCAGCCGAACAGACGGCAGCGGAGCGAGCCGCAGCAGAGCGAGCAGCGGCCGGAGAACACGCCGCGGCGGAACGCGCAGCAGCGGAACAAGCAGCAGCCGAACAAGCAGCAGCCGAACAAGCAGCAGCCGAACAAGCAGCAGCCGAACAAGCAGCAGCACGCGTCGCCGCCGAACATGCGGAAGCGGAACGCATAGCAGCAGAGCGCAGCGCATCCGAGCGCGCCGCAGAAGAACAGGCGGCACAGCAAGCAGGCACGCCCGAACCTACTGCACCAATGGCGCCACTCGCCAGCATCCCGCTACCCAGCCAAAGCGAACTGTCCAGCGAACCACCGGCGGTCGCACCCGCCCATGACGAGACGCTGCGCTCCGCCGCGACGGCCGCCAATCTCGCCGCCGCGGCAGAACTCGGCGCCGACGCGCTGCCGCTGGGACCGCTCGAACCGGTTGGCGCCGCGGCGCAGGACGAGAACGCGCATCGCCTGCAATGGGACGAGGAACCCACAGAAAGTCCGACCGCAGAGAAAACGACAGGCACGACGACAACCCCGAGCCCAAGCGCCGCGGAACCGCCCTCGACAGCGTCGCACACCGCGACGGCCGAACCGCAGTCCCCCTTGAACGTTCCACCCCCAGTAATCGATTTCACGCAACATCAGATCGAACCGCGCGCCACTACGTCGTTCGGTCAGCCGTTCAGCGACATCCCCGTGCCGACGGAACCCGCGCCGTCCGCACCGACCGAGTTCCCGCGCGACGCCGTCGACGCGTTCGGCAGCCTCAACATGCCGCTGCCGCCGCGCATCGACGTGCCCACCGTCGGCGAAGCGGAGCCTTCCACGTCGCTTTCGACGCAACCGGTCGCATCGCCCGACACGACCGCGCAGCAGGCCTTCGGCGTCCATGGCGCGGACGACGACGCCCCGCACATCGCCGACCAGATCGCCGCCGGCACAGCCGGCCACGGCGCCGTCGCGGGCCTCGGCGCGGCCGGCTTCGGCGCGCTGAAGCTCGACTTCGACCTCGAGTTGCCGCCGAGCCCGGCTCAGCCATTGCCGGCCTTCACACCGGCCGATCTCGGCCGCATCGCGCGCAACAAGCTGGAGTTGGCCTCCGAGTACATCGAGCTCGGCGATCTGGCGGGCGCCCGCGCGCTCATCAACGAAGTGATCGAAGCAAACGATCCAGCCACGCGCACCGAAGCCCGCGCGTTGCTTTCGACTCTCGCACCGCTGTCGTGAAGCGCATCGCATTAGGCGTGCAATACGACGGCGCCGCGTTCACTGGATGGCAGTCGCAGCCGCATGGCAACACGGTACAGGACGAGCTCGAACGGGCGCTGCGCGAATTCATGCGCACGCCCGTGCAGACGGTGGTCGCCGGCCGCACCGACCGCGGTGTGCATGGCTTGGGTCAGGTCGTGCATTTCGACACCGACCTCGATCGCCTCGATATCTCCTGGGTGCGCGGCCCGAACGCGTTTCTGCCGAAGACGATCGGCGTGCAATGGGCCAAGTCGATGCCCGACGATTTTCACGCGCGGTTTTCGGCATTCGAGCGGACCTATTACTACGTGCTGTACGTAAGTCCGGTTCGCTCGCCGATGCTCACGACGCGCGCCGGCTGGGTGCACACGCCACTCGACGTCGACGCGATGCGCTCGGGCGCCGAGCAGCTGATCGGCGAGCATGACTTTTCGGCGTTTCGTTCGTCGCAATGCCAGTCGAAGACGCCGTTCAAGCACCTGTACCAGATCGACGTCAAACGACAGGGTAACTTCGTGCATTTCCGCTTCCGCGCGAACGCGTTCCTGCATCACATGGTGCGCAACGTGATGGGCTGTCTGATCGAAATCGGCAGCGGCCGCCGCCCGGCCGCGTGGATGGCCGACGTGCTCGCGAGCCGTAGCCGCGATTGCGCGGCGCCGACCTTCATGCCCGACGGCTTGTACCTCGCGCAAGTGGGCTATCCTGAGCAATTCGGCGTGCCCGACCCGGCGACGGGCAGCGTGCCGTGGAGCAGCGTATGGACCGAGCAACCGGAAACATGAAAGCAGCAGAGAACCCCGCCATTCAGACCGACGCCACCGCCTTGCAAGGCGTGCCACATCGCACGCGCATCAAGCTGTGCGGACTGTCGAAACCCGTCGACATTGCACACGCGATCGACCTCGGCGCCGACGCGATCGGCCTCGTGTTCTATCCGCCGAGCCCGCGCTCGGTGAGCGTCGCGCAAGCGGTCGAACTCGTGCATGAGGTCCCGCCGTTCGTGTCGGTCGTCGGTCTGTTCGTCAACGCGACGCCGGAATGGGTTCACGAAGTCGCGAGCAACGTGAACCTGACGCTGTTGCAGTTCCACGGCGACGAGACGCCTGAGCAGTGCGAGGCGCTCGCCGGCGTTGCGGGTTTGCCTTGGTTGCGCGCGTTGCGTGTTGCGGCGGATACTCGAGCGGCCGATTTGGTAAAATCGGCATTCAACTATTCAGCAGCCAGTGGTCTTCTGTTCGACACCCATGTCGAAGGCTACGGCGGCGGTGGGAAGGTTTTCGATTGGTCACTTATTCCAGCAGAACTCGCGCATCGGGCCGTTTTGAGTGGTGGGTTGAACGCGCAAAACGTCAGTGATGCGATCCATCGCGTGCGCCCGTACGCGGTCGATGTCTCGAGCGGCATCGAAGTAGCGGGCGCCCGGGGCGTGAAGGATCACGCCCGGATGGCGGCGTTCGTACGCGCGGTGCGCGCTGCGGACGCTGAATGATTCAGGCTCGCGGGCGCTTTCCGATGAAAGCCGCGAGCCATCCTGAGAAGAGTGATCACCATGTACAACTTGCCTGACGAAAGAGGCCACTTCGGCCAATTTGGTGGTGTGTTCGTCGCCGAAACGCTGTTTTCCGCACTCAACGAGTTGCGTGAAGCGTACGAGAAATATCAGAAAGACCCGGAGTTCGTCGCCGAATACGAGCGCGAATTGAAGTATTTCGTCGGTCGCCCGTCCCCGATTTATCACGCCCAGCGCTGGAGCGAATTGCTCGGCGGCGCGCAGGTTTATCTGAAGCGTGAAGACCTGAATCACACGGGGGCGCACAAGATCAACAACGTGATCGGCCAGGCGCTGCTCGCCAAGCGCATGGGCAAGCCGCGCGTGATCGCGGAAACCGGCGCCGGTCAGCACGGCGTGGCCACGGCGACAATCTGCGCGCGCTTCGGTATGGAGTGCGTGGTCTACATGGGCGCCGAGGACGTGCGCCGCCAGGCCGCGAACGTTTATCGCATGAAACTGCTCGGCGCGACGGTCGTGCCGGTCGAATCGGGGTCGCGCACGCTGAAGGACGCGCTGAACGAAGCGATGCGCGACTGGGTCACCAACGTCGAAAACACGTTCTACATCATCGGCACGGTTGCGGGTCCGCATCCGTACCCGATGATGGTGCGCGACTTCCAGCGTGTGATCGGCGACGAATGCCGCGTGCAGATGCCAGAACTCGCTGGCCGTCAGCCGGACGCCGTCATCGCGTGTGTTGGCGGCGGTTCGAATGCGATGGGGATCTTTTACCCGTATATCGACGATAGTTCCGTGCAGTTGATCGGCGTCGAAGCGGCCGGCGACGGCCTCGAAACGGGTCGTCACGCGGCATCGCTGATCGGCGGTAGTCCCGGCGTGTTGCACGGTAACCGCACGTATCTGCTGCAAGACGAAGACGGCCAGATCATCGAGACGCATTCGGTGTCGGCAGGCCTCGACTACCCGGGCGTCGGCCCCGAGCACGCGTGGCTAAAAGAGAGCAATCGCGCTCAATACGTAGGCATCACCGACGAAGAAGCGCTGAAGGCGTTCCACGATTGCTGCCGCATCGAGGGCATTATTCCTGCGCTGGAGTCGAGCCACGCGCTCGCTTACGCTACGAAACTCGCGCCGACCTTGTCGAAAGACAAGATTCTGCTGGTCAACCTGTCGGGCCGCGGCGACAAGGACATGCACACGGTCGCTGAGCGATCGGGTATCCAGTTCTGAGCCGCGACGATGCGCGACGAGTTCGACGAGCCGCAGCCGGCGATTGAATCCACGAATCCGGACGCCGAAGTCCCGGCGGCCGCGGCATCTGCACCGCTGCTGGCGCAGGTGCCGGCCGGCATTCAGCTGTTAAACCGCGATTTTCTAACCGATGTAGCGAACATTCCCGATGAGTCGATCGACCTGATCGTCTGTGATCCGCCTTATGGGTTGGGGAAGGACTATGGCAACGACTCGGACATGCGCACGGGCGAGGAATTTCTCGTCTGGACGCGCGGCTGGCTCGAGCTCGCTGTACCGAAGCTCAAGCCAACAGGGTCGCTCTATATTTTCTGCACCTGGCAATACGCGCCGGAGATCTTCAGTTTCCTGAAGACGAAACTCACGATGGTCAACGAAATCATCTGGGACCGGCGCGTGCCGAGTATGGGCGGCACCACGCGCCGCTTCACGTCAGTGCATGACAACATCGGTTTTTTCGCGGTGTCGAAGGACTACTTCTTCGATCTCGATCCCGTCCGCATCCCGTACGATGCAGTCACGAAGAAGGCGCGTTCGCGAAAGTTGTTCGAAGGAAGCAAGTGGTTGGAGCTTGGCTATAATCCGAAGGATGTCTGGTCGGTATCGCGTCTGCATCGGCAGCATGCCGAGCGCGTTGCGCATCCAACCCAGAAACCTCTGGAAATCGTCGAGCGGATGGTACTGTCCAGCTGCCCGAAGGGCGGCCGCGTGCTCGACCCATTCATGGGCAGCGGCACCACCGCAGTCGCTTGCGTCCGTCATCAGCGCGAATTCGTCGGCTATGAGATCAACGAGAGCTATTGTGCGATAGCGCGCGAGCGCGTCAGCGCCGCCGCTACGCCTGCTGCGCCCCGTCGGACCCGAGCCAGGCCAAAAGTGCAGCCGTCGACCGAAGTGCAGTGAAAAGCGCGAGATGCGCCGCTAAGTTCGCTGAAAAGCGCGCGGCAATGGGCGCGCAATAGCCCTAATTCGAGAGTACTTCCATGTCCCGTATCAAGAACACGTTTGCCGCGCTGTCCGCCCAGGGTAAGAAAGGCTTGATCCCGTTCATGACCGCTGGCGACCCGGACCCGGCTCGCACGGTCGAGTTCATGCACGCCCTCGCCGCCGGCGGCGCGGATGTGATCGAACTAGGCGTGCCGTTTTCCGACCCAATGGCAGACGGTCCTGTCATTCAGCAGTCGTCTGAACGCGCGCTCGCGAAGGGCGTGTCGCTACGCCATGTGCTGGCCGACGTCAAACGCTTCCGCGAAGCCGACGACAAAACCCCGGTCGTGCTGATGGGCTATGCGAATCCGATCGAGCGAATGGGCGCCGAGGCCTTCGCGAAAGCCGCGAAGGAAGCCGGTGTCGATGGCGTGCTGGTGGTCGACTATCCGCCTGAAGAGTGCGCAAACTTCGCGGAACAGATGCAATCTGCCGGGATCGATCCGATCTTTTTGCTCGCGCCGACTTCAACCGACGAACGTATCGCCGAAGTCGGCCGCATCGCCAGCGGCTACGTCTACTATGTGTCGCTGAAAGGGGTCACCGGCGCCGCAAATCTGGACGTTTCCAGCATCGCGAGTAAAATCCCGGCCATCAAGTCGCGCGTCCCCCTGCCGGTGGGCGTCGGTTTCGGCATTCGCGACGCGCAAACGGCGCGTGCGGTGGGCGAGGTGGCCGATGCCGTCGTGATCGGCAGCCGTATCGTTCAATTGCTCGAACAGGCAGCGCCCGACGCCGCTGCCGAGACGCTCACGCGTTTCGTTGCCGAGGTGCGCGAGGCGCTCGATAGCGTCGCGACTGCCCGATAACAGTTATTTTTTGTCGCGTTAACGTGAGCGGCGGGCTCGTCCCGCCGTTCGCGCGACTGCTGACCCAGAAGGATTCCCTATGAGCTGGCTCGATAAGCTGCTGCCGCCGAAAATCAAACAAACCGACCCGAAAAACCGCAAGGGAATTCCGGAAGGCCTGTGGATCAAGTGCCCGTCGTGCGAAGCCGTGCTGTATCGCAACGACGTCGAGGCCAATCTGCATGTTTGCCCCAAGTGCGACCATCACATGCGCATCGGCGCACGTGAGCGGCTCGACAGCCTGCTCGATCCGGAAGGCCGCTACGAAATCGGCCAGGAAATCGTTCCGGTCGACGCGCTGAAGTTCAAAGATAGCCGCAAGTACCCTGAGCGCATTAAAGAGGCGATGGACGAAACCGACGAGACCGACGCAATGGTCGTGATGGGCGGCGCGATTCACACGCTGCCGGTCGTCGTGGCGAACTTCGAGTTCTCGTTTATGGGCGGCTCGATGGGTTCGGTGGTCGGCGAGCGTTTCGCGCGCGGCGCGCAGAACGCGCTCGAACAGAAAGTGCCGTTCATCTGCTTCACCGCTTCGGGCGGCGCGCGGATGCAGGAAAGCTTGCTGTCGTTGATGCAGATGGCAAAGACCACCGCGATGCTCACGAAGCTGGCGGAAGCCAGGCTGCCATTCATCTCGGTGCTGACCGACCCGACGATGGGCGGCGTGTCCGCGAGTTTCGCATTCCTCGGCGACGTCGTGATCGCCGAACCGAAGGCGCTGATCGGCTTTGCTGGCCCGCGCGTGATCGAACAGACCGTGCGCGAGAAACTGCCGGAAGGCTTCCAACGCGCCGAGTTTCTGCTGCAAAAGGGCGCGATCGACATGATCGTCGATCGTCGCAAGCTGCGCGAAGAGATCGCGCAATTACTGGCGCTGTTGAGCCATCAGCCGGCGGACGCGGTCGCGTAAAAGCCGGGCAGCACCGCATTTGCCGCTCTTTCGCCGCGCTGTCGAAGACGCGGCGGAGCCAGAGAAGCAATCAAAAAAATAGCGCGCCGCGTGAGCAATCAAGCGGCGCGCTGTCATTTCCAGGATAATTACCGTCGCCTGCGATGCGGCAGCGGTCGAAGCCGAAGCTGGCGCGGCTCAAGGCGCGGGTTTGTGCGCATAAACCGCGCAACGGCCTACGCCCATGACCGGCGACCCGCGACCCTCGACCGCAACCGCCTGACCAGCACCCTTCGCAGCACTGTAGAACCGAACTACCGCGACTCACTCAAGATTCACCCGATGACGACATTCCCCACTCTCGACGCGTGGCTCACGCACCTTGAATCCGCGCATCCGGTCGGCATCGACATGGGTTTGGGCCGAATCTCCCAGGTGCGTGATGCGATGCAGCTATCGTTTGCGTGCCCGATCATCACGGTCGGCGGCACGAACGGCAAAGGCTCGACCTGCGCGATTCTCGAAGCGATCCTGCTGCGCGCGGGCTATACGGTCGGCTGCCACACGTCGCCGCATCTGCTGTCGTTCAACGAGCGCGCGCACATCAACGGGGCAATGGCAAGCGACGCAGATCTGCTGCCGCACTTCGAAGCCGTCGAGGCCGCGCGCCAGAGCCTCGCCAAACCGGTCACGCTGACCTACTTCGAATTCACGACGCTCGCGATCATGAGCCTGTTCGCGTCGCGCGGCCTCGACGCGGTGATTCTCGAAGTGGGCCTCGGTGGCCGTCTCGACGCGGTCAATATCCTCGATACCGACTGCGCGATCATCACGAGCATCGATATTGACCACACCGACTATCTCGGCGACACGCGCGAAAAAATCGCGTTCGAAAAAGCCGGTATCTTCCGTCCGGGCAAGCCGGCGATTTGCGCGGACCCGGTGCCGCCGCAATCGTTGATCGATCACGCGGAAAAGATCGGGGCGCAATTGTGGTTGTTCGGCCGCGATTTCCGTTACGAAGGCCAGGCCGGCAGCGAGCGACAGCAGTGGAGCTATGTCGGCCCGACGCTGCGGCGCTCGGCGCTCGCGTATCCATCGCTGCGCGGCGCGAATCAGCTGATCAACACGTCGGCGGCGCTGGCCGGGCTCGAAGCTTTGCGCGACCGTCTGCCGGTGTCCGCGCAGGACATCCGGCTCGGCATCGCCAACGTGGATCTTCCGGGCCGTTTCCAGGTACTGCCGGGCAAGCCGTCCATCGTGCTCGACGTCGGCCACAATCCGCATGCCGCCGCGGTGCTCGGGCAAAACCTCGGCAACATGGGCTTTTTCCCGTACACGTACGCGGTGTTCGGCGCGATGCGCGACAAGGACATCGCCGGCGTGCTAAGTCATCTGAAAGGCGAGATCGATCACTGGTGCGTGACCGATCTGCCGACCCCGCGCGCCGCGTCCGCGCAAGAGCTGGAAACCGTGTTGCGCGAGCTGGGCGTGGAAGATGGCGCCGACAGCAGCGTCATGCGTTATGCGACGCCGGCGCAGGCTTTCCAGGGCGCGCTAAAACGTGCGTCAGAGAATGATAGAATCGTCGTTTTCGGCAGTTTCTATACGGTAGCGGGTGTGATGGCCTACCGGAAATCGCAGCAACACTGAGCGGGCACCAGGCTCGAACCAAGCGATTCATGGGAATTTTCTCGTTCGGCAAGAAAGACGACGCGCCCAGCCGGCGCGGCGCAAACACCAGTTCCAATCGGGCCACCCGGGGTGAACGCGTCGAGCGGCGAACCCGCCGCACCGAGCGCACCGTCGATGCAGATGCAATGCTGCTCGACCCCACGCTGCCGGAAAAGCAGCGCGCGCGCCGCCGGCTCGTCGGCGCAATCGCACTGGTTGTCGCGGCGGTGATCATCCTGCCGATGGTGTTGGACTCGCACCCCAAGCCCGTCACCGACGACATCTCGATCGACATTCCGAACCGGCCCGCGCCGAAGCTCTCCAGATCCACTGCCAACGAAGACGTGCAGGCCGGCGTCGCGCTGGACAATCCGTCGGCCGCCGACACGGGCGTGGCTGCGTCCGGCCTCGCGCCGGCAACGAGCGCGGCGACCACGGCGGCAGCCTCGGCCTCCGCCGCCAAATCGACGCAATCGACGCAATCGACCGCAGCGAAACAAGGCGCGACTCCCTCCGCCGCAACTGGCGCTGTTACCGCCGCGACGCCGAAGCCCGCCGCGAAGCCGCAAACGCAATCGCTCGCAGCCAACACCGCGCCTGCTGTCCCCGCCAAACAGACGAAGGCACCCGCCACCACACCGTCGGCGTCGACCGACGACGAAGCGAACCCGGCCACCGCCAGCGCCGACGCGAACTCCGGCACGCCGGCCTCGCCGCCGGGCAACCGTTTCGCGGTGCAGCTCGGCGCCTTCTCGAACGAAGCGAACGCGCGCAATTGGGCCGCGAAGTTGAAAGCGGCAGGCGTGCCCACATATACGGAACATAGGAAGCAAGCCGACGGCTCGACGCTGACATTGCTGCGTGCAGGCCCGTTCGCCGACCGCGCCGCGGCCACCGCCGCTGTCGCGAAGGTCCGCGAGGCGGGCCTCGTGTCGGGCTCGAACGGCGGCAGAGCACAGTAAGCGAGCGATGTTCACTGCCTTCGACTACGCTGTAATGGCGGTGATCGGTTTGTCGGCGCTGCGAGGCGCCTGGCGCGGTTTGCTGTCGGAAGTGTTTGGTTTGATCGGCTGGGTCGCGGCGTTTTTCATCGCTTGCGAGTTCGTGGGCTACGTGGTCCCGTATATCCCGTCTACCTGGCCGGGCGGCGCGTTGACGCAGTGGCTGCTGGCTTTTTCGCTCGTGGTGATCGGCGTAGTGCTGGTCACGAGCGTGGTGAGCGCGCTGCTCAGCCGCCTCGTGCAGGTCACGGGACTGGGTGGTGCGGACCGCTCGCTCGGTTTGATGTTCGGCCTCGTGCGTGGGGTCGTTCTGGTGCTGATTCTGGTCGCCCTCGCAGGCTTGACCGAACTGCCCAAAGAGGAATTCTGGCGCAACGCGCTGCTTCGTCCGTATGCGGTTGCGGGCGTACGCGCAATGAAACCGCTGCTCCCCGAGGCGCTCGCCGCTTACGTCCATGTGGACGATTCGGGCGCCCCGAGCAATGCGCAACAGGACTCCGGCGCATACCGGCTGCCTTGACGTCGTAGCGCGTGCCGTCGCATGAAAGCGCGGGCGCGGTCGCAGGCACCGGTCGCCATCACGAATTTCGTACCTTTGAAGGACATGCCATGTGCGGCATCGTAGGCGTAGTTTCCCATTCCCCGGTCAACCAGCTGATCTATGACAGCCTGCTGCTTCTGCAGCATCGCGGTCAGGATGCCGCCGGCATCGCGACGGCGAACGGCAGCAATTTCCACATGCACAAGGCCAACGGCATGGTGCGCGACGTGTTCCGCACGCGCAACATGCGCAGCCTGCCGGGCACGACGGGCATCGGCCAGGTCCGTTACCCGACCGCCGGTTCGGCGTCGAGCGAAGAAGAAGCGCAGCCGTTCTACGTGAACGCGCCGTTCGGCATCATCCTCGCGCATAACGGCAACCTCACCAACTGGCAGCAGCTGAAAGATGAGATGTTCCGCATCGATCGCCGCCACGTGAACACCAATTCCGATACCGAAGTGCTGCTCAACGTGCTCGCGCACGAGCTGCAACTGTCGAGCTCGGGTCTGCAGCTCGATCCGGCCGCGCTGTTCAAGGCGGTGTCGGGCGTGCATCGCCGGGTGCGCGGCTCGTATGCGATCGTCGCGTTGATCGCTGGCTACGGCCTGCTTGGTCTCCGCGACCCGTTCGGCATCCGTCCGCTGTGCCTCGGCAAACGGGAAACGGCTGACGGCGTCGAGTGGATGCTGGCGTCGGAATCGGTGGCGATCGAAGGTGTCGGTTTCGAATTCGTGCGCGACGTGCAGCCGGGCGAGGCGATTTTCATCGACGCCGAAGGCCAGCTGCATTCGCAGCAATGCGCGACGACCACGAGCCTGAACCCCTGCATCTTCGAACTCGTGTATCTGGCGCGTCCGGATTCGGTGCTCGACGGCGTGCCGGTCTACAACGTGCGTCTGCGCATGGGCGACTACCTCGCCGAGAAGATCAGGCGCGAGCTGCCCGACGTCGCAATCGACGTGGTGATGCCGATTCCCGATTCGTCGCGCCCGGCCGCGATGCAGGTCGCGAAGAAGCTCGGCGTCGAGTATCGCGAGGGCTTCTTCAAGAACCGCTATGTAGGCCGTACCTTCATCATGCCGGGACAGGCGGTGCGCAAGAAGTCGGTGCGCCAGAAGCTGAACGCGATGAACATCGAGTTCAAGGGCAAGAACGTGCTGATCGTCGACGACTCGATCGTGCGCGGCACGACGTCGCATGAAATCGTGCAGATGGCGCGCGATGCGGGCGCGAACAAGGTGATTTTCGCGTCGGCGGCGCCGCCGGTGAAATTCCCGAACGTCTACGGCATCGATATGCCGACGCGCGGCGAACTGGTCGCGCACGGCCGCTCGGACGAGGAAGTTGCGCGCATGATCGGCGCGGACCACCTCGTGTATCAGGACGTCGATGCGCTGAAGCAGGCGGTGCGCGATATCAATCCGGCGCTGAAGGAGTTCGAGGCTTCGTGCTTCGACGGCAACTACGTGACCGGCGACATCACGACCGAATACCTCGACCGCATCGAAAGCGCGCGTCTCGCGCCGTCGTCGCAATCGGATCGCGATGCCGCGAGCGAAGCGATCGACGGTGGCGGCCCGGCGCGTTCGCAGCTGCATCTGCAACTGTCGGTGGGTTGAGCGTACACACCGCGCCCCGAGCGCATTAACATGTTGGCTTGCGTCGATTTGATCTCAGCTTGCGGACGCGGGGCAACCCGAAACAGCTAAAGCGAAGGGCGGAACGCGACAGTCGTCCGCCCTGGCTCCAGCCTCCCCGCACATGAAGCCCGCTTATGCCGACGCAAAAGCGGGCTTTTTTGTTGCTGCCTTATTTAGCCGCGGAGGCAGCCACGGAAACCTGGAGACCAGAACCAAACTCGAAGGCGGCGAGGCTTGCATCGCGACGGCTTCAGGCATGGCCGCGATCATGTCGGTCGTGATGTCGACGTTGCAGGCGGGCGATCACCTCGTCAGCTCGCGGGCGCTGTTCGGCTCGACGCTCGGCATGTTCTCGCAGATCTTCAGCAAGTTCGGCATTACGCGAATGCGCTGTTCGTCGTCGATAACTGCTTCTGCAGCCCGGCGTTGCAGCAGCCGCTGAAGCTCGGCGCGGACGTCGTCATGCATTCTGCGACCAGCTTCCTCGACGGCCAGGGCCGTGTGCTCGGCGGCGCGCTGGTCGGTTCGAAGAAAATCATCATGGAAAAGGTGTTTCCGTTCGTACGCAGCGCCGGGCCGACGCTGTCCGCGTTCAACGCGTGGGTACTGTTGAAAGGCATGGAAACGTTGTCGCTGCGCGTCGAGAAGCAGTCGGCGAATGTGCTCGAAATCGCGCGCTGGCTCGACTCGCATCCGGCCGTCAATCGCGTGTTCTATCCGGGGCTCGAATTTGCGGTGGGGCTTGAAAACGCGGGCGATATCCGTGCGGATCTGCAATGTGGGCTCGAAAGCTGACAGGCAGGGCAAAACCTGTGCGCGGCATACAGGCTTCAAATGGCCTCAAGGGTCTCAAAGCCCTCCGCGCCACCTCCGCCGCGCTCAGTGCCGCAACGCGCGCCACTGCCCGGGCGCCAGCCCGAAACGCCGCGTGAACGCGTGCGTGTAAGCGCTCTGATCGCCGAAGCCGATCTCGAGCGCGATATCGGTCAACGAAAGACGCGCGTCCGCAAGCAGCGTGATCGACGTGTCGAGCCGCAGCCGCTGCAAATAGCGATGCGGCGTCTCGCCGAACGCATCGATAAACAGTTGATGAAAACGCCGCATGCCGAAGCCGCAGTGCGCGGCGAGGTCCGCGATCTTCAGCGGCTCGGACAGATGCGCGCGCAGCCAGCGGTCGATGCGCGCGAAATCGAGACGAACGCCTTCGCTCTGCACACCGGCAAGTGCCCCGGAATCGGCGACAAGCGCGGCGCCCAGGCGTGCCGCAGCATCCCAATGAAAGCGACGGTGACCGAAGGCATTATCTTGCGCTTCGCCCACGCCGCCCGCAGCATGCGCGGCAATCGCGTGCACGAGCTGTGCGAGCGATGGATCAACGGCCACGGCGCGCGCGCGCTCGAACAACCGCTCGGGCACCGCCAGCGACGCCGCAGGCAAATCGAGCACGAGCTGCCGGTTCGTGCCGACACCCGCATAATCGTGCCGCGCGCCGGCCGGGATCAGCCATGCGGAGCCGGCGTCGATCTGCTCGGCGACACCGTCAACCGCCATCACCATTGCGCCGTCGAGCCCCAGCACGACCTGGTGGAAGTCGTGCACGTCCGACGCTTCGATCGCGCCATAGCAGCGCAGCGAAACGTTGGGGGCGGTGACGGCGGCGTGGCTCACGACAATACTCAGACGTGACTCAGACTTCGAGCAGTTCGACTTCGAACACGAGCGTCGCGTTCGGCGGAATCACCCCGCCCGCGCCGCGCACGCCGTAGCCGAGTTGCGGCGGAATGGTCAGCTTGCGCTTGCCGCCGACCTTCATGCCTTGCACGCCTTCGTCCCAGCCCTTGATGACCATGCCGCCGTCCAGCACGAACGCGAACGGGTCATTGCGGTCCTTGCTCGAATCGAACTTCTGGCCGTCGGTCAGCCAGCCCGTGTAATGCACGGTCACGGTCTTGCCGGCCACGGCTTCGGCGCCGGTGCCTTCCACGAGATCTTCGTACTTCAGGCCGGATTCGGTCGTCACAGTCGACATGCGTTGCTCCTCAGATCAAAACGTAAAACCGACATTGTAGGCGCGTTGACGTCGATCGCGGAGTCGGGTCCGGCTCCGCGCATGGCATGCGGATTGCGTTCCGCGTTGCGATTCGGCCTCGACTGGTCGGTCCGAACGGGATGCCTATAATGGGGCTTCCCCCCATCATCCAGCATTGCCTGAGAGGACTCGATCGTGACTACGTCACCCAACGGGACTGCTGGCGCCCAGCCGGCGTCGGCCGGCTTCGTCATCACCGAACGCAGCGCGCTGCTGCGCGCGGAAACCGCGTTGTTCATGCGCGATCACGTGCTGTCGCTGGTGTCGCACGACCTGCGCGGTCCGTTGAATGCGATTCATAGCTGGGCGTACGTGCTCGAGCGCAAGCTCGACGCGAACGATCCCAATTCACAGCGCGCGATCACCGGCATTCGCAGCGGCGTCGATCAGCAGGTGAAGCTGCTCGAGACGATCGTCGATGCGACGCGCGCCGAAACGAAATCGCTCGCGCTCACGTATGAACCCTTTCCGCTGCATCCGCTGCTCGACGAAACCGTCGAGGAAGTCCGCGCCGGCCTCGCCCGCGCGCGCGGCGTCGAAGTGCGGCTCGACTCGAAGATCGCCACCGAGCAACTGAACGGCGACCGCGCTCGGCTCGCCGCCGCGGTGTGGCTGATGCTGACGTTCGCCGTCGAAGCGAGCGCGCGGGGCACCGAGGTCGCACTGGCCGCGCGCGCGGACAACGGCACATGGCATGCGAGCGTCACGTACGAGCCGAACGAGGCCGCGTTGAACGACGCCGCGCTGCCGCATGTGCTCGAAGCGTTCGCGCGCAAGCAGGCGGGCGAACCGCGCGAGGCGAAGCGCATCGCGTGGGTGTTCGCGTTGTGCAAACGCGTCGCGGAGGCGCACGGCGGAAGCTTCGAGCAAAGCGATACGACGGAAGCGGACGGCGTCACCGCGACCCCCGCCACGCTCGTGCTGCGCGTGCCGTTCAGCGCGGCGGCGCCGAAATGAGCGTCGCGCGCGAATGCGTTGGCGCACAATCAGGATTTCATCGATCTTTCAGCCCCTATACTGACAACTTTTGTTGCCGGAGCCCGTCGCTTTGATCCAGGTTGTCGCTCTTATCGGTGCAATGTTTCTGGTTGCACTCAACGGCTTTTTCGTCGCCGCCGAATTCGGTCTGGTCAAACTGCGGCAGACCCGCGTGCAAAGCCTTGCCACCCAGCATGGCATGCGCGGGCGTCTGCTCGCGAAGGTGCACGGACAGCTCGACGCGTATCTGTCGGCGTGTCAGCTCGGCATCACGCTCGCGTCGCTCGGCCTCGGCTGGATCGGCGAACCGGCGTTCGCGCAACTGCTGATGCCGCTTTTCACCGTGATCGGCGTCGAGTCCGAGAAGCTGATGCATGGCATTTCACTGTTCTTCGCGTTTTCGTGTATTTCGTTCCTGCATATCGTGGTCGGCGAACTCGCGCCGAAGTCGCTCGCGATTCGCGAGGCGGAGAAAATTTCGCTGTGGACCGCGACGCCGCTGTACGGTTTCTACTGGGCCATGTACCCGGCCATCTGGCTGCTCAACACGAGCGCGAACGCGGTGCTGAAGGCCGCGGGGCTCGATACCGACCAGGGTCACGACTCGCGTTACTCGACCGAGGAACTCAAGCTGATCCTGCGCGGCCGCCGCGCGAACGTCGCGAGCGAACTCGGTGCGTCGACCGGCGCGTACAGCCAGGACGAATGGAACACGATCGCGCACTCGCTCGACTTCTCGCGAATGACCGTATCGGACCTGATGCGGCCGTCGCATGAAATGGTGTGCCTGCGGCGCGATCTGCCGCTGCGCGACAACATGCAGGTGGTCGCGCGGCACCGCTTCAGCCGCTATCCGCTATTCGAGGATGCATCCGGCGAACGCGTGGCCGGCATGATCCATCTGAAGGACCTGCTGCTCGCGCGCCAGGCGGGCAGCACGCTCGACGACCTGTCGCGCTACGTCCGCCCCGTGCAGTACGTGAAGCCGGACATGCCTGCGCTCGAACTGTTCCGGCGCTTTCGCAAGGGCGCGCCGCACTTCGCGCTGGTCGGCCACAAGAACGCGAAACCGATCGGCTTCCTGACGCTCGACAACCTGCTCGGCGCGCTGGTCGGGCAGATCCACGATGAATTCCGCCAGGGAGACGCCGACTGGACCCGCATGGACGACGGCACGCTGATGGGCAAGGGCAGCTTGCCGGTGGTGTCGCTCGAACGTGCTCTGGGTATCGACATCGAGGAAGGCAAGGCCGAATCGGTGGGCGGGCTCGTGATCCAGGCGCTCAACGATCTGCCGAGCGAAGGGCAGCGCGTCGAGTTCGAAGACTTCGACGTCGTGGTCAAGAAGATGAAGGGACCGCGCATCGTGCTCGTGCGCGTGTATCCGAAGCTGTTCGACGACGAGGGCGGTTGAGGGCCGAGCCAACCCGAAGCTTCAACCCTTTTTAGCCGCCTCAGCTTCGAGGCACCCCATCCTCCACCAGCACCGCGACCGGCATCGCGGCGAGCGCGTCGCGCAGATACAGCAGCCCGTGATCGTCGACTTTCGGCGCGGCGGGGCTCAGCCAATCGAACAGCGCACGCGCCGACAGATCGGGCGGCATTTCGATGGCCGTATCCGCCCATTGCGCCGGCTCGACGAGCGGCAGACCAGCATCATCGCCAAGCAGTCGCGCGGCCAACCGGCTGGCAATCACCACGGCCCACGCATTGCCATGCCGCCGCGCGAACGCGATCACACTCGACGCATGCGCGCCGCGCACCGTGAGCGGCAGATACGCGCCCTGACTCAGTAGCTCCGGCAGATGCGCGCGCAACGCCAGCACGCGCTGGATCACCGCGAGCTTTACGCGCCCGTCGCGCCAGTCCGCCAGAAATTCCGACGGCGGCGTTTGCGTCTGCGGCAGCCACGCCTCGCGTTTCGCGAAATCGACGGGCCGCCGATTGTCCGGATCGACGAGGCTGAAGTCCCACAGCTCGGTGCCTTGATAAAGATCTGGGATCCCGGGCGACGCGACACGCAGCACCGTCTGCTGCAGGCTGTTGAGCGCGCCCGCGCGACCAATGCGCTCGACGAACGCCGACAGCTCCTTCAGAAAGGCGTCGCGCCGCTGCGGCGCAAGGATGCCGAACAGGAATTCGCGGCAGCCGGCTTCGTAGGCTTCGTCGGGCGCAAGCCAGCTGGTCTGCAGCTTCGCCTCGCGCAGCGCCTTCAACTGCCATTGCGCGACGCGCTCGGCTAGCTCCTTGACGCCGGCTTCGTCGTCGGCGCGCAGCGGCGGCGGCCAGCAGCCTACCAGCGTTTGATACAGCATCACCTCGGCGGCGGGGCCGGGAGCCCAAGCGTCGCTCTTGTCCTGGCTCACGCTGTTGATCGGCGTGCCGTCGAGCGCTCGACGCTGCGGCGCGTTCAACGTCGACCATGCGCGCAACGTCGCGCCCCATTCGTCGGCGATCTCGCTGAGCACCGCGAGCCGCGCGCGCACGTCTTCACCGCGCTTGTGATCGTGCGTGGCGGTCGCAAGCATCGCATGAGGAAAACGTTGCGCGCGCTCGAGATTGCCCGCATGAAACTGCTCCACCGACAGCGCGAACTCGCCCGGGTCCGAGCCGACTTCGTTGCGCGACAGCAGACGGCCGTAGCGATAGCACGCGGTGTCCTCGATCGCCTTGGCGGCGAGCGGCGCGGTCAGCTGCGAAAACAGCGTTTGCGCGCTGCGCCGGGACGAGCCCGCATGCGGCGACGCTCCGCCGCCTTGCGCCTGCTGCTGCGACTGCGCGCCGGGCCGCGCGGCCGGGGCCTCTTCGGCGCTGCCGCCGAGCCACGCATTCACGCGCTCGAGCGCCGCATGGTCCGAGCGCGGCAGCGAAGCGCGCGCGCCCGCGAGCGCCTCCTCGAAATAGACGTTGTCGGCGGCGCTGCGCAGTCCGCCCGGCGGATACATGCGGTACACGGGGAAATGCACGACCAGTTCGGTCAGCACGCGGCGCAGCGCCGGGTACGTGAAGTCGCGCGTGCTCAGCGAATCGCGTGCGATCCGATGCAGCGCGCGCGCCGCGCGGTCCAGTTCCGCGGAGAAGTTTTCCGCGAGAATCTTGCGCCGCGCCGCGTGCGCTTCATCGGCGAAGCGCGCGCTGCGGCCGGTGAGTTCGGCCCACGTACCGGCGAGCGGGTCCGCGCCGGCCGGATCGTGCAGCAGCGCGCCGACGTCGTTCATGAAGTCGTAGCCCGTCGTGCCGTCGACGGGCCAGTCGTCGCGCAACGGCTCGCCACGGCCGAGAATCTTCTCCACCACCACATACGGCGCGGTGTCGCGCAACTCGCTGAGCCGTTGGCGCAAACGCTGGCAGTATTCGCGCGGCTCGGCGAGCCCGTCGATGTGATCGATCCGCAAGCCGTCGACGAGCCCTTCGCGATAGAGGCGAAAGATCAGCGCGTGCACCGCCTCGAACACCTCGGGCCGCTCGACGCGCACGCCGGCGAGCGTCGAGATGTCGAAGAAGCGCCGCCAGTTCACTTCGTCGGAGGCGGTGCGCCACCACGCGAGCCGGAAATGCTGCCGCTCGATCAGCCGATGCAGCCGGTCGCGCGTGACCGGATCCTCAGGCGCGTAAGTCTCCAGCACGAACTCGATCGCCGACTCGCCTTCGCGCGCGACGAACTCGCGCAGCGCGTCACGCGCCTCGGCGGCGCGCGCCTGATCGGCGGGCTGCGTGGTGAGCCCCTGAAAGCGATTCGCGAGCACGCTCAGATCGGCGCGGTCGGCGCCTTGCAGGATGGCCGCGTAATCGACCGGGCAGATCGGGAACACGTGCGGACCGTAGCCGATATGAAAGCGTCCGCTGTCGGCCGCGAAATGCAGCCCGATGCGGCCCGCCGCCAGTTCTTCGCCGTACGACGCGCCGAGCGTCGGCAGCAGCACCTTGCCGCGCAGCGCGGGATCGGGCGAATGCCAGTCGACGTCGAAATGACGCGCATACGCGCTGTGGCGGCCCCATTCGAGGATGTCGAGCCACCACGCGTTGCTCGACCCGCCGACGCCCATATGATTCGGCACCATGTCGACGATGAGCCCCATGTCGTGCGCGCGCAGCGTGTCGACGAGGTGCTTCAGGCCCGACTCGCCGCCGTATTCGGCACTGACCTCGGTGTAGTCGACGGTGTCGTAGCCGTGCATCGAGCCGGGCTCGGCCGTCGTGATCGGCGACGCGTACAGGTGGCTGATGCCGAGCGCGGCGAAGTAGTCGATGTGCCGCGCGGCGTCGTCGAACGTGAAGCCTCGATGGAACTGGAGGCGCAGTGTGGAGCGTGGAACGGTCATGGCGTGTCAGGCTCCGCGGAAGTGTTGGATGAACGCGCGGCGGCGCGGCGCGCGCCGTCGACGGCCAGCAGGCGGTCGGTGAACACGGGGTCGTCGAACATCGCGTCGACGGGCAGCGTCATGCGGCGGCGCCAGTTCGGATGTTCGTCGATCGAGCCCGGCAGGTTCGGCTGCTCGTCGAGCGCGAGCAGGTCTTCGAGCGGAAACGTGACGAGCGGCCCGGGTGTCGCGGCGACGAATGCGAGCGCTTCGTCGACCGGCGCGTTGTCGGCGTCCGGCGGCGCGACATCGGGCGCGGCCACGCCCGCTTGCTGGAACGCGCGCCACAAGTCGGCGCGCTGCTGCGCGCGCTCTTCGAGCGCCGCTTCCTCGGGATCGCGCCCGTCGGCGCGCGCCATCGTCTGGCCGATGCGGTTGCGCCACATGATGTCGCTGCCGCGCCACCAGCCGGCGACGGTCGGCAGATCGTGCGTGGTCGTCGTGCCGACCGCGTAGCGGTCCCAATCGGCCGGCGCCTTGAAGCCGTTGCCGTCGGGGGCGCCTTCGAACCACAGCACGCGAATCCCCTCGATGCCGTGCTCGTCGAGCCGCTCCCGAAACCCGGACGGCACGGTGCCGAGGTCCTCGCCGATCACGATCGCGCGATGCCGCCACGATTCGAGCGCGATCAGCCGCAGCAGGTCTTCGAGCGGATAGCGCAGATACGCGCCATTGCGCGCGCTTTCGCCTTCGGGCACGAGCCACAGACGCCGCAAGCCGAGGATGTGATCGATGCGGATGCCGCCGGCATGCGCGAACGCCGCGCGCAGCATGTCGATGAACGCGGCGAAGCCTTGCGTGCGCATCGCGCGCGGCGAAAAGGTCGTGAGTCCCCACGACTGGCCGGCCTGGTTGAAGAGATCGGGCGGCGCGCCGACCGACACGCCCTGCAGCATGTCGTCGGGATAGGACCATGCATGACTGCCGGCGCTGTCGCAACCAACCGCGAGATCGGCGATCAGGCCGACCGCCATGCCGGCTTCGCGCGCGGTGTGCTGAGCGTGCAACAGCCCGCGCGATGCCAGCCACTGCAGGAACAGATGAAAGTCGACCTCGTCGCGATGCGCGGCGGCGAACGCCTCGACTTCGGGGCTGCGTGGGTCGCGCAACGCATCGGGCCAGTTGCGCCAATGGCCGTCGCCGCCTTGCGCGAGCTGCGCGGCCTGCAGCGCTTCGAAGCGCGCATGATCTTCGAGCGCGCGCCCCGCGCGTTCGCAGAAGCCGTGAAATTCGAGCGCGCGCGGCGAGTGCTGCGGGCGCTCGTTGGCGCTGAACTGCTCGTACAGCGCGCGCAAAACCGTGAGCTTCAGCGGGGTCGCGTGCGGCCAATCGATCAGCGGCAGCTCTTCATATTTGGACCACGCGTTGCCGGCCGGCGCCGATGCGGACGCGGACGCATCCGCGCCGAACACCGCGGCCGGATCGATATGCGTGACGTTGAGCCATAAACGCGACGACGGCGCGTACGGGCTGAAGCGCTCGGGCTGCGCGCTGAACATCGCGTGGGTCGGACTGACGGCGAGCGCGTGCGCGCCGCGCTGCGCGCCGTGCCGCGCAAGTTGCGCGAGCGCCGTGTAATCGCCGATACCGCCGTCGCCGGTGCGGCGCAAGCCATACAGTTGCGCGGCGATGCCCCACAGTGGCGGCGCGGCTTCGCGTTCGCCTTCTCCGCCGCCGCCGCCGCCGCCGTGCAGCGTGCGCCACGCGTCGGCGACGGTGTAGCAGCGCGGCGGCGCGACCGCGAGCGTCATGCGCTGGTCGTTGATCACGAGCGTGTGATAGCCGGTTTCGTCGATCGGCGCGAGCAGCGCTTCCTCGCCTTTCGGTGCGGTGAAGCGGCCGTCGATGATCGAGCCGCTCTCCAGCTCGATCCGGTAATGGCTGCCCGACCTGACCGCGGCCGCGGGCAGCGCGATGCCGCGCCCGATCACCGCGGTCATCAGCGGCGGCAGCCGGCGGCCCGATAGTTCGGCCTCCAGAGCAGCGGCGCTGTGGCGGATATCCGTGGCGTTGCCGCACGGCAGACCCATGCGTGCGAGCAGCGTGCCAAGTGTCTTTTCGGGCACGTGTTGCGTATTGTGGTGCGCGTCCTGCCACTCCACCTCGAAGCCTGCGCGGGTGGCGAGCGCGGCGAGCCTGTCGTTGGGGCGTCGGGTCGTCACGCGCGCTGCTCCTCGTGCGATGCGATGCGCGCATCGTGGCGGCTCGCGAATTCGTTGATGTCGCCGGTCAGCCACGCAATGCACGCATGCGCGGGCAACACCCGCGCTTCGGCCTGTTCGCGCGCGCGCGGCGGTGTTTCGAAAATGATCTTGCCGTCGGGGATGGCGTCGAACGCGGCGTTCTGCTGCGACAGATTCAGCGCGATCGACAGCGTTTCGCCGTCGCCGAGTTTCCAGCGCGCGATCAGCGCGTTCGCGTCGCCGCCACCGGCATCGCGCAGCACGGTCGCGCCGCACGCCTTCGTATGTTTCAGGCGCGGCGTGATCAGCTTCGCGCGCACCGCGAGCGCGGACTTGTAGTAATGCATCCAGTCGAGCCGATCCGGCGTCGGCTTTACATCGGGCGCGGGTGGCGACGAGGCGGCGAAGGTCTGGGCATCGTTCGGATCGGGAATCTGTGCGCGGCGTTTCTCATCGCTGAACGCGGCAAAGCGGGCGAATTCGCGGCGCCGCCCTTCGCGCACGGCGTCGGCGAGATCGCCGGTGTAATCGGTGAAAAACAGGAACGGTTGCGTCGAACCATGCTCCTCGTCCATGAACAGCAGCGGAATTTGCGGCGACAGCAACAGCAACGCGGTCGCGGCGCGCAGCGCGTCATCCGAGGTCAGCTTGCGCAGACGTTCGCCGAATGCACGGTTGCCGATCTGATCGTGGTTCTGCAAAAACATCACGAACGACGTCGGCGGCAGATGCGCGCTCGCTTCGCCACGCGGCGCACCATCGTGCAGCGGCGACGGCTCGCCCTGATACGCGAAGCCTTCGGCCAGCACTCGCGCGAGCCGGCGAATCGGTTCGTTGGCATACGCGTGGTAATAGCCTTCGGTTTCGCCGGTCAGCAGCACGTGCAGCGTGTTGTGCGCGTCGTCGTTCCATTGCGCGTCGAAATGCGCGTCGAGCAGGCTCGCGCTGTTGTGCTCGTTTTCGACCACCAGATGCACGTGACGGCCCTGCTGCACGCGCGCGCGGATATGGTCCGACAGCTCGCGCAGCCACCCGGAATTGTCGATCGCATGCACCGCATCGAAGCGCAGTCCGTCGAAGCGGTACTCGTTGATCCAGTAGACGGCGTTGTCGGTGAAGAAGTCGCTGACTTCGCTGCGCTCGAAGTCGATCGCGGGGCCCCACGGCGTGTTCACGCCTGCGCGGAAAAACGGCTCCGCGTAAGTATGCAGATAGTTGCCGTCCGGTCCGAAGTGGTTGTAGACGACGTCGAGAAACACCATCAGGCCCACACCGTGCGCGGCGTCGATCAGCGCCTTCAGTTCTTCGGGGCGGCCGTATGCGGAGTCGGGCGCGTACGGCAACACGCCGTCGTAACCCCAGTTGCGACGACCGGGAAAGTCGTTCAACGGCATCAGTTCGATGGCGGTGACGCCGAGCGCGGCGAGCTCGGGCAGGCGCTTTTGCACGCCCGCATACCCGCCCATCGCACCGACGTGCAATTCGTACAGCACCGTTTCTTCCCAGGGCCGCCCGTGCCATTCGGTGTGTTCCCAATGGTAGGCGCGCGGATCGATGACCTCGCTCGGGCCGTGCACGTCCCGCGGCTGGAACCGCGAGGCCGGATCGGGCACCGCCTGCCCGTCGTCGAGCTGGAACCGATACAGCGTGCCCGCGCCGCTCTCGACGGTGGTCTCGAACCAGCCGTTGCCGGTCGGAGCCATGTCGTGCGCGCCTTGCGCGGGGCCGTTTTCGACGACCACCTGCACGCTGTTGCACGACGGTGCCCAAAAACGGAACCGCGTGCGCGGTCGCTGGCCGCTCGCGCCGATCAACTGCGCGCTGAACGGCAGGCAGTGCGCGTGACGATGCGTGTGAGGATCAATCGGACTTTCAGACATGTCTTCACCATTCGAATCTGCTAACGAGCCTGGACGGCAATGCGACGCAACGCAAGCAGGCATTGCGACGCAACATTCTTGCCACCCGGGCTGCGGTGCGATTTGTCCACGCTCGAACCAGGTCGCCGCAGTGCATCGTTCATTGCGAACCATCGTCGTTTGCGGTCTGCGCGCCCGGATCGGGCGGCAGCGCGGTCAACAGCCGCGGCCCGTGCTGCGCGCCAGCCACCCAGCCGGCTTGCCAATCCGCTTCACCGGTCGGTTGCGCGGCGAGTATCACGAGGCCGTGCGCGGCGACCTCGAGTTCGGCCGTCGCGAGCCGCTGCGGCGCGCGTTCCGGATCGGCCGTGTCTAACAGCACATGCCATTCCAGGTGCGGCGCGGGAGGCGCGAACTGCAGCGGTTCCTCGTGAGCGTTGAGCATCAGTAACAATACTTCGGTTTCGCCATTCAGGCCCGGACCCGCGCGACGCAACGTGAACGCGCGTCCCTCCGGGTCCTGCCACGCTTCGATCGTCAGCGGATCGCCGTGTTCGTCGAACCAGCCGACGTCGAACAGGCCGGGCAGCACTTCGCGGTCGCCGAACAGAAAGCGCGTTTCACGCAGCAGCGGATGGCGCTTGCGCAACCCGATCACGCGCGCGACGAACTCGGTCATGCGCTGACCTTCCGGCGAATCCGCGAGGTCCCAGTCGATCCAGGATAGGTCGTTATCCTGACAGTACGCATTGTTGTTGCCGCGCTGCGTGCGCAGCGCTTCGTCGCCGGCCAGCAGCATCGGCGTGCCGAGCGCGAGCATCACTGTCGCGATCAGCGAGCGCGACACCCGACGGCGGGTCGCGAGGATCGCGGGGTCGTCGGTCGCGCCTTCGAGACCCCAATTGCGGCTGCAATTCTCGTTGTGGCCGTCGTTGTTGTCTTCCAGGTTGGCTTCGTTGTGCTTCTGCTCGTACGCGGTGACATCGGCCAAGGTGAAGCCGTCATGCGACGTGACGAAGTTGATCGACGCCCACGGCTTGCGATGCCGCCGGTTGAACAGATCGGCCGAACCGGTCAGGCGCGCGGCGAGGTCGGGCCGCAGGCCGGCATCGCCACGCCAGAAACGTCGCACCGTGTCACGGAAACGGTCGTTCCATTCGCTGAATCCCGGCGGATGATTGCCGAGCTGATAGCCGCCAGGGCCGAGATCCCATGGCTCGGAAATCAGCTTGCGTTGCGATAGCACCGGGTCCTGGCGCAACGCGTCGAACAGGCCCGAGCCCGGATCGAAGCCGTGGCTTTCGCGCCCGAGCGTCACGCCGAGATCGAAACGGAAGCCGTCGATATTGAACGCGGTCGACCAGTAGCGCAGTGAATCCATCACCATCTGCAGCACGCGCGGATGCGGCAGATTGACCGTGTTGCCGCAGCCCGTGTCGTTGATATGGTGACGCTCGTCGCCGGGAATCAGCCGGTAATAGCTGGCATTGTCGAGGCCGCGCCATGAAATGGTCGGGCCCATCTCATTGCTTTCGCAAGTGTGGTTGTAGACCACGTCGAGAATCACCTCGATGCCGGCCGCGTGCAGCTGGCGCACGGCGATGCGCATTTCGTCGAGCCGGTGCGTGCTCAGATAGGTCGGCTCCGGCGCGAAGAACGCTGCCGTGTTGTAGCCCCAGTAATTGCGCAGGCCGCGCTCCACGAGGAAGCGGTCGTTCAGAAACGCGTGCACGGGCAGCAGCTCGACCGCGGTCACGCCGAGCTTCAGCAAATGCTCGACGAACTCCGGCGACGCGAGCGCCGCGAACGTGCCGCGTTCATGCTGGCGCAGATCAGAGCGCAGCATCGACGCGCCGCGCAAGTGCGTTTCGTAGATCACGGTCTCGCCCCACGGCACGTCGGGCCGCCTGTCGTGCGACGAGTCGAACGCCTCGTCGATCACGACGCACTTGGGCATCGCGGGCGCGGAATCGCGCCGGTCGATCGAAAGGTCCGCGCGATTCGAATGCACGCGATAGCCGAACAGCGCGTCGGACCAGCGAAACTGCCCGACGAGCTTGCGCGCATACGGGTCGAGCAGCAGCTTGTGCGGATTGAAACGATGCCCGAAATGCGGCTGATACGGCCCATGCGCGCGAAAGCCGTACGCGGTGCCCGGATGCGCGTTCGGCAGATAGCCGTGCCAGATCTCGTCGGTGCATTCGGGCATGGTGAAGCGGCGAATCTCCTTGCGGCCGGTTGAGTCGAACAGGCATAGCTCGATTTTCTGCGCATTGGCCGAGAACACCGCGAAGTTGACGCCCAGCCCATCCCAGTTCGCGCCGAGCGGATACGGCGAGCCGGGCAGCAACCGGTCGGGCAACGCATGCGACATGATTTCCCTTTCCTGTTCTGATTGTCGAGCTAGAGCTCGGGTCTGCCTGGGTCTTCATGCAACGGGCGCGCGGCGGCTGCCTGTGCGCCGCGCGCCCGGGTTACGGCACGTTTGCTCAGTCCGCGCGCAATACGATCGTCGCGAGCGGGGGCAAGGTCAGCGCGGCGGAATGTGGCCTGCCGTGGCTCGATACATGGTCGGAATGAATCAGCCCGCCGTTGCCCATGTTCGAGCCGCCGTACACGCCTGCATCGGTATTGAGCACTTCCACCCAGCGTCCGCCGCGCGGCATGCCGAGCCCATAGCCGAGCCGCGGCACCGGCGTCATGTTGCACGCCACGACGAACTCCTGGCCCGCGCCGTCGGTGCGCCGATAGGCGAACACGCTGTTGCCGCTGTCGTCGCCGATCAACCATTCGAAGCCGCCCGGTTCGCTGTCGAGCAGATGCAGCGCGGGCTCGTTGCGATACAGATGGTTCAGGTCGCGCACCAGTAATTGCACGCCGTGGTGGTTCGAATCGTCGAGAAGATGCCAATGCGGCGAGCCGTCATGGTCGAACTCCGCCATCTGGCCGAATTCGCCGCCCATGAACAGCAGCTTCTTGCCTGGGTGCGTCCACATGAAACCGAAGTACGCGCGCAGATTCGCGAAACGCTGCCAGCGGTCGCCGGGCATCTTGCCGAGCAGCGAGCCCTTGCCGTGCACCACCTCGTCGTGCGAAAGCGGCAGCACGAAGTGCTCGGAATATGCGTACACCATGCCGAACGTCATGTTGTGGTGGTGATACTGGCGATACATCGGATCTTCGTGCATGTAGTGCAGGGTGTCGTGCATCCAGCCCATGTTCCACTTGAAGTCGAAGCCGAGGCCGCCGTCCGCGAGGCGCGCGGTCACGCCCGGCCATGCGGTCGATTCCTCGGCGACCGTGATCGCGCCGGGGGCGCCCGGCACATAGCGGACCTCGTGATTCAACCGCTTCAGGAACGCGATCGATTCGAGATTCTCGCGGCCGCCATAGATGTTCGGCACCCACTCGCCGGCCGCGCGGGAGTAGTCGCGATACAGCATCGACGCGACCGCATCGACGCGCAGGCCGTCGACGTGATAGCGCTTCAACCACGCGAGCCCCGACGCGATCAGGAACGCGCTGACCTCGTTGCGGCCGAGGTTGTAGATCATCGTGTTCCAGTCCTGGTGATAGCCTTCGCGCGGATCGGCATGCTCGTAGAGCGGCGTGCCGTCGAAATCGATCAGGCCATGCGCGTCGTTCGGGAAATGCGCGGGCACCCAGTCGAGAATCACGCCGAGCCCTGCTTCGTGCGCGCGATCGACGAAACGCGCGAACTGCTCGGGCTTGCCGAAGCGCGCGGACGGCGCGAACTGCCCGAGCGGCTGATAGCCCCACGAACCGCCGAACGGATGCTCGGCGATCGGCAGAAATTCGATGTGCGTGAAGCCCATGCTCTTCGCATAGGGGATCAGCCGCTCGGCGAGCTCTTCCCAGACGAGACCACGCTGGCCTTCCTCGGCGACGCGCAGCCACGACTCCGCGTGCACTTCGTAGATCGTGATCGGCGTGCGCGCGGTCTGCTTGTCGGCGCGCGACTGGATCCACTCGTGATCGCCCCACGGAAACTGCTCGATCTCGTCGACGTGTGCGACGATCGATGCGGTGCCCGGCGGCTTTTCCGTCTGCATCGCGCACGGGTCGGCTTTCAGCGGCAGCGGATGGCCGTCGCGCGACAGCAGCTCGTACTTGTAGCGCGTGCCGGCGCCGACGCGCGGCACGAACAGCTCCCACACGCCCGCCTGGTGACGCAGCCGCATCGGATGGCGGCGGCCGTCCCACGCATTGAAGTCGCCGACCACCGACACGCGCCGCGCATTCGGCGCCCACACCGCAAAGCGCACGCCCGGCACACCGTCGACGTCGACCGGCCGCGCGCCCAGACATTCGAGCACCGCGTACGGATCGCCGCGCGCGAGACGTTCGAGCGGCTCGTCGCCGAGCACCGGAGCAAACGAATAGGTATCCTCCACTTCCTGCACCACACCATGCCAGTCGATGCGCAAGCGATACGGCATCGCCGAGGTGATGCGGCCCGCGAACAGGCCAGGGCGCAGTTGTTCGAGTTCGCCGAGCGTCGCGCCATCAGCGCGCGAAATTACGGTGACGTGCGCGGCGTTCGGCAGCAGCGCGCGCACGATCGGCCCCGCGTCCGTCTGATGCAGCCCGAGCTGCGAAAACGGATCGGGGTGACGCGCTTCGACGAGCGCGTCGATATCGACGGGTTGAAGGCCTGCGGCCGCATCATGCTCACTCATAGTCGCCCTCGGCCGGGTTAGGCGGCGTGGCGGCGCCAGGCGCCTGGGTTGACGGAACGCTGTGCGGCGGCGCACCGGTGTCGCCGAGCAGACGGCTCACGAGCGCCGCGAGGCCGCGCACCGGCAAGCCGAGCCACGTCGGCCGATTGGCCGCTTCGTAGCGGATTTCGTAGGCGGCCTTCTCGATCAGGAACAGATCGAGCAGCGCCTCTTCGGATTCGGGCGCGACGAGCGGCGTCGGCGACTGCGCGGCGGCCGCGCGATATTCCGCGAGGAACGCGCTGGTCGCGTGCGCGCGGAAGCGCTCGAACAGCGCGCGCTTGCGATCGGCGGTCTGTTGCGGCGCGCTTTCGGTGGTCGATTGCGCGGCCGCGCTCGCATACGAGAGCGAGCGCATCAGACCCGCCACGTCACGCAACGGGCTCGATTTCTGGCGACGCTCGTCGAGCGAACGCGCGGGCTCGCCCTCGAAGTCGATCAGATACGCGTCGCCGTGCGCGACCAGTACCTGGCCGAGATGGAAGTCGCCATGGATGCGGATGCGCAACGCGCCCGCGTCGCCCGGCACCAGCTTGGCGACGGCCTCGACGAGCGCGGCGCGGCGATCGATCAGACTTTGCGCGAGCCCCTTCGTGTCCGCGTCGCTCATGCCCGCGATGCGCGTCGCGAGCAGATCGAGCGCGGCCGCGAGCATCGTCTGCGTCGCGTCGACCCACGCCTTCACCTGGTCGGCGTTGGCCGGTTCCGGCGCGAACGCGGGGTCGTCGCTCGGCGTGGCGAGCGCGACGTGCAACTCGCCGAGCCGGCGGCCGATGATGCCCGCGAGTTCGCCGTAACCGTCCAGCAGAATCGACTCGTTCGTGCGATCGGGTACGCTCTGCGTTTCGGTGTCGATCGCGATCGCGAGTTCGTCGACCGAGCGGCGCAGATAATCCAGCGACCAGTTCCACGCATCGCCCTGATTGTCGATAAAGCCCTGCAGGATCGCCAGCGTATGCGGCACGCCCTCGGGATCGACGCGCACCACTTCGCCGTACAGCGGCGCGGTGTTCGCATAGCCGAGCTGCGTCAGATAGCGGCTGATTTCCGCTTCCGGATGGATGCCGCTGACGAGCCGCCGCACCAGCTTCAGCACCGCGGCATCGGCGACGATCAGCGAGCTGTTGCTCTGTTCGGCCGCGAGCCAGCGAATCTCGGGCCGCTCGCCGAGAGCGTCGAGTTCGGCGAAGCGCTCGGTCGGCAGGAACTTGATCTCGCTCTTCTGCACGGTCGGCACGACCGCGCGCTCGCGCAGCTTGCGCAGCACGTTGTGCGCGAAGATCGGCAGCGAGAACGCGTCGGTCAGATGGCCGACGGTGCGGCCGCGCCGCACGCGCGCAAGCGCCAATTGCAGGAACAGCGGCGTGGTGGTTTCGCCGCCCCATGTGAGCGCGATCGGCACCACGTAGCGTTCGGTGTGGTTGCCGACGTCCACTTCGATTTCGGTGAACGCGAAGCCGCCGTTCGGGATCGTGGTCAGCGCGGCGAGCCGCACCGCGTGCATCTTCTGATCTTTCGACGCGAACCAGCGGCGCCGGCTCAGCCACGACGGCAGCACCTCGGATTCGAGCAGCCGCACGTTTTCGGGAGTCGGCCCGGTCTGCCCCTCGCGGATCACGATCGTGACGAACTCGGGCAGCGGCACGGAATGCGCCTGCGCCCATGTCGGACGCCCGCCGCCTTCGCACAGCATGAACCACAGGAAGCCGTAGGGCGGGAACGTCAGCAGATAGGTCAGCTGACCGATCGCGGGGAACACCGAATCGGCGGTCATCTCGATCGGCACGAAGCCGTTGAATTCTGACAGCTCGAGCTCGACTGCCTGCGGCGCGCGCGACAGATTCGCGACGCACAGGATCGGCGCCTCGCCGGGCATCTCGCGCAGATACGCGAGAATCTTGCGGTTTTCCGGCTTCAAAAAGCGGATCGTGCCGCGTCCGAAGGTCTGCTTCGCGCGCCGCGTCGCAAGCATGCGGCGGGTCCAGTTCAGCAGCGAATGCGGGTCGCGGCTCTGCGCTTCGACGTTGACCGCATCGAAGCCGTACAGCGTCCCCATCACGGGCGGCAGCACCAGTTGCTCAGGGTCGGCGCGCGAGAAGCCGCCGTTGCGATCCGACGACCACTGCATCGGCGTGCGCACGCCGTCGCGGTCGCCGAGGTGGATGTTGTCGCCCATGCCGAGTTCGTCGCCGTAGTAGATGACCGGCGTGCCGGGCATCGACAGCAGCAGCGAGTTGATCAGCTCGATGCGGCGGCGGTCGCGCTCCATCAGCGGCGCGAGACGGCGGCGAATGCCGAGATTCAAACGTGCGCGGCGATCGCTCGCATAGGTGTTCCACAAATAGTCACGCTCGGAATCGGTGACCATTTCGAGCGTCAGCTCGTCGTGATTGCGCAGGAAGATCGCCCACTGGTTCGATTCGGGGAGTTCCGGTGTCTGCTTCATGATGTCGGTGATCGGGAAGCGGTCTTCGCTCGCGATCGACATGTAGATGCGCGGCATCAGCGGGAAGTGGAACGCCATATGGCATTCGTCTTCGTTGCCGAAATACTCCTTCACGTCCTCGGGCCACTGGTTCGCCTCGGCGAGCAGCATCCGGTTCGGGTACTCGGCGTCGATGGTCGCGCGAATCCTCTTCAGGATCTCGTGCGTCTCAGGCAGGTTCTCGTTGTTGGTGCCTTCACGTTCGACGAGGTATGGCACCGCATCGAGCCGCAGCCCGTCGATGCCCATGTCGAGCCAGAAACGCATCACCTGCAGCACCTCTTTCAACACCGCCGGATTGTCGAAGTTCAGATCGGGCTGGTGCGAGTAGAAGCGGTGCCAGTAGTACGCGCCCGCAACCGGATCGTGCGTCCAGTTCGACGGTTCCGAGTCGATGAAGATGATGCGAGTCTCCGGGTACTTCTGATCGGTATCGGACCACACGTAGTAGTTGCGATAGTTCGAGCCGGGCTTCGCGCGCCGCGCGCGCTGGAACCATGGGTGCTGATCCGACGTGTGGTTGATGACGAGCTCGGTGATCACGCGGATGCCGCGCGCGTGCGCTTCCTGGATGAAGCGCCGCACGTCCGCGAGCTGACCGTAGTCGGGATGCACGTTGCGGTAGTCGGCGATGTCGTAGCCGTCATCGCGGCGTGGCGACGGATAGAACGGCAGCAGCCAGATCGCGTTGACGCCGAGCTCGGCGATGTAGTCGAGCTTGGCCATCAGACCGGGGAAATCGCCGACGCCGTCGTTGTTCCCATCGAAGAACGACTTGATGTGCACCTGATAGATGATCGCGTCCTTGTACCACAGCGGATCGTCGCTGAGGGCCGCGGGTTTGCCGCGGCGGCGCGTGCGTACCTTCGCCGCGGTGCCGACGGCCACGGCCGTTTGCGCCTCGTGCGCGGTTTGGGCTGGATCGTCGCGCTTCATGTTCCACCTTCCATCCAGGTTGGGTTGGCAGCGTCTGCGTGAGGAGCGCTGTCGGGATCGTGGTCGCTGTCCTCGGGGCGATCGGCGGGCAGGCCACCTAGCGGCGCGATGCGCCAGATCGAGAACGGTTGGCCCGAGCCGAGCCGCACGTGTTGCCAGCGTCCGTGCCATTCGAAGCGTGCGCCGGTCATCTGGTCGATCACTTCGAGCGTGGCGTGATCGTGTAGATGCCAGCGCTGGAACGTGTCCCACGACAACTCGATGTCCGCGCCCTGTTCGTTGAACGGATCGAGATTGATCGCGACGACGATCACGTTGTCGCGCGATTCGGTCGCTTTCTCGAAGCACAGGATGTGGTCGTTGTGCGCGGCGAGGAACGTGAGACCGAGATGCGTTTGCAGCGCCGGATTCGCGCGACGGATGCGGTTCAGTGCGGTGATCTCGCCGACGATATTGCCGGGCCGGTGCCAGTCCCACGCCCGCAACTGATACTTTTCGGAGTCCAGATACTCTTCGCTGTTCGGCAGCGCGGTGGCCTCGCACAGTTCGAAGCCGCTATACACGCCCCACAGGCCGGCCAGTGTCGCGGCCAGCGCCGCGCGGATCAGAAAGCCCGTGCGTCCCTGCGATTGCAGATGGCGCGGGTTGATGTCCGGCGTATTGACGAAGAAGTTCGGCCGATAGAAATCGCGCGCGCCGGTCTGCGTGAGTTCGCCCATGTACTCGGTGAAATCGCGCTTCGACTCGCGCCACGTGAAGTACGTGTACGACTGCGAGAAGCCGATCTTGCCGAGCCGGTTCATCATGCGCGGCCGCGTGAAGGCTTCGGCGAGAAAGATCGTGTCGGGGTGGCGCGCACGCACGTCAGCGATCATCCATTCCCAGAACGGCAACGGCTTGGTGTGCGGATTGTCGACGCGGAAGATGCGCACGCCCGCGTCGACCCAGAACAGGATCACGTCGCGCAATGCGAGCCACAGGCCGGGCTTGGCGTCGTGCGCGTAGAAGTCCGGGTTGACGATGTCCTGATACTTCTTCGGCGGATTCTCGGCGTAGCGCAGCGTGCCGTCGGGGCGCCACGCGAACCACGTCGGATGCTCCTTCAGCCACGGGTGATCGGGCGAGCACTGGATTGCGAAGTCGAGCGCGATCTCGAGGCCATGCGCATGCGCGGCGGCGAGCATCGCCTTGAAATCGTCGAGCGTGCCGAGTTGCGGATGCACGGCGGTGTGACCGCCCTCGGCGGCGCCGATCGCATAGGGACTGCCCACATCGCCCGGCTGCGTGGTCAGCGTGTTGTTGCGGCCCTTGCGGTTCGCGAGGCCGATCGGGTGGATCGGCGGGAAGTACAGCACGTCGAAGCCCATGTCGCGGATGCGCGGCAGCTTCGCGCTCACGTCCGCGAACGTGCCGTGGCGTGATTCGTCGTCGCTCATCGAGCGCGGGAAGATCTCGTACCAGCTCGCGAAATGGGCGGCCGTGCGTTCCGCGTCGATCTTGTAGGTCACCTGGTCGCGGCTCAGAAACGGGCGATGGCGCGCAGCGGTCATTGCCTTCGCTGTGGCGGGCGCGAGAATCACTGCGAGCTTCTGTTCGGCGTCGGCCTTCTGGAAGTCGCGCACGATGTGTTCGAGCGGCTCCTTGTCGGCGCCTTCGGTCGTCTCGACTTCGGCGAGCACGAGCGCGAACAGATGCGCGGCTTCGTCGAGTTCTATCTCGACGGTCTGGTTCGCCTTCAGCTTCTTCTGGATGTGCTCGACGAGCGACGCGAAGTCGTCGCGCCACGCGATCACGGTGAACTCGTAGCGGCCGATCCGCTCGAGCGGAATGCGCGCGCTCCACAAGTCGAGCCCGGCCGGCGGCGCGGGCGACATCAGTTCTTCGTGCCACGCGGTTTCGTCGGCCGCGCGCCACAGCACGGCAGCCGCGATCTTGTCGTGACCTTCGGCGAAGATCGCCGCGCGAATTTCCGCGCGCTCGCCGACGCTGCGTTTCGCCGCGAAGCGGCCGTTTTCCACGGACGGCGACACGCTCTCGATCGCGACGCGCGGCGCTTCGATCGCGTCGAGCACTGTCTTGCGGCCGCTGCGCTTGCTGTTCGCCTTGTCGATCGGCGGCGCGAGGCAGATCGGCTGTTCCGCGAACGCGCGCAGCAGCCGCACCGCACCGGGCGCGAGCGCGAACGGCGCGAGTGCCGCGGGTTCGGTTCGGCCGCGCGCATCGAGCGGCGCGAAGCGCGTAAAGCTGCCCGGCACGCCCGCGAGGAAGCGCGCGGGATCGACGCGCACTGGCGCGCCGAGTTCGGGATTCACGACGATCAGGACTGCTTCGCTGGCGTCGCGCAGATCGGCTGCGTCGCCGCGCAGCAGAACCGCGGCCGATGCGCCGGGGCCGCTCAATGGGCGCAATTCACCGTTCGCGTGCAGCGTCGGCGTGTTGCGCGCGAAGTCGTTGGCCTGGGTGACGGCGGCGCTCAGATCGAAGCGGCGCGACTGCGCGGCGCGGGCGAACTGCGCGGCGTCGCCGCGCGTTTGCGACATCGGTTCGGCGATGCCATATTCGAAGCCCATCGGCATCATCCAGCCGCTGCCCAATGCAACCGACGTGAACAGCGCGCGTCGATACGCCCGCTCGACGATCGCCGCATCATGGACGTCGCTCAGCTCGGCGGCGAGGCGGGTACCGTACGGCGCTTCGGGAAAGGCGATCGGCGCACCAACGCGCGCGAGCGCCGCATGCTCCTCGGCCATCCAGCTCGAACGGAAATCCCACCAGCGCACCGACGAAAACGCGCTGTCGAAGCCGGCTGCTTCGAGACCGGGCAGATCGCCGCGCGACAGGCCCGGCGTTGCCGCGAGAAAGCGCACGCGCGGATGCTTCGCTCGCACTTCATCGCCGAGGTGCCGCCATACGGCAGCCGGCACGCGATGCGGCGAATCGAAACGGAAGCCGCCGACACCCGCCTCGGCGAGCGCGAGCAGTTGCTGGGTCCACCAGACGCTCAGCGAGGCACTCGTCGCGGGGTCGTCGAAATTCGCGTAGGCAACGTTGTCTTCGCGATGCACGTGGCGCGGATCGAGCCGTGCGAGCTCGGACTCACGCGCGTGAAACCAGTCCGAATGCTCGCTGTACAGCACGCCGTCGGCGGCCATGCGGTCGATCACGAGATCGACCAGCAGCGTCAGGTTGTTGCGGCGCGCGGCATCGGCGAGCATGCGCACGGCGTCGTGCACCGAATGCTGCGCCTCGAACACGGGATTCAGCCGAGCGTGATTGCCGACCACCTGGCCATGGCCGGCCTGGCCGGGCTCGAACAGCCCGCCGATCAACGCATGATCGAAGCCGAGCCCGGCCGCATGAGCGAACTGCGCGGGCCAGGCATCGAGGGGCCCGACGAGAAGAGAATGAAAAAAGTAAATCCGCGGCGCGTACCCGTTTGGAGATTCCATCGGTCGTTTCCAGAGTTGTCCTGCTGCGGTGTGGATGCACTTGGCATGCGATCACAGCGCTCATTGGGCTTCCCGAGCCGGCTACCGCGCGATGCGTCAGCGGGGGCACGTACTGGTCAATGTAGTGCAAAGATCGTCGCGCCGCTGGCCAGTCGCGGGTGCTTTGACGCCAGACGCCGGTCTCGCGGGACTGGTCGTCACTCGTCGCGGAAAGGAGCAAACCGTGTGCCAACGCGCGGGCAGCCGGGCACCGCGCTAGCGCGGAAACGGGGAGGTTACGGTGAGATGGCGGGTGCCGAAGGTGCGCGCGCGCACGGAGCGCGCGCAAAAATGCGGGCATTGTTACGCACGCCGCGGGTGGCCGGCATGTAAAACGGGGTGGTGTGGGGCCGGTTTTACACGGGCGGCCCGCGTTGCACGGAATGCGGTTCAAGCGGACGCGTGAAGCCTGGGTGCCGCTCACGTGGCAGCCATGTGGCACGCGCGTGGCACTCGCATGAAATTCACCCGAACGCCGCGCAGCGGCCTTGTCACGAACCCAGCAGCCCCGCCGCGATGTTCACGCACAGGCCGAGCACCGCGACGTTGAAGTAGAACGACAGGACCGATTGGGCGAGCGTCGCGCGGCGAATTTCGCGTGAGCGCAACACGACATCGGAAGTCTGCGACGCGACCGCGATCGTGAACGAGTAGTACAGGAAGTCCCAGTAGTTCGGCAGCAAATGGTGATCGGGAAACTTCAACGCGGTCTCTTGCGCGTCCGTGTCGTAGTAGAGGCGCGCGTAGTGCAGCGTGAAGATCGTCGGAATCAGAAACCATGCGCCGATCAGCGTCAGACCGGTCAGCAGGTAGTGCCAGACGGTCGTTGCGCCGCCCGCGCCCTTGGCCGACGCGAGTTCGAGCACGATCGCGGCGACGCTCGCGATCGTCGCGACGCAGATGACGACCAGCACGACGCCCGCGTTTTCGTCGTCGCGCATCGCGTATTCGCGCACGCGGTGCTCGTCGGCAAGAGCCATATGCACCCAGATCATCAGCAGGTAGCTCCAGATGGCCGCGTCCCAGCCGATCAGTGTGCGGGCGATCGGACTCGTATGACCGGGCACGAGGAACGCGACGACGATCCCGATCACGAGGCCGATCACCGTGCGGGGCCGATTGCGAAGAAGCTGGGGATAGTAGTTGATGGACATGGATTCGATGAACGACGAAGTGTAGGGCAGTCGGTGTCGCGGATTCTACGTGTGCAACGCGGACCGATTGTCGAATGGTGGGTCACAGGCTATAGTCTTTCGCGGCGGCCTTGCGCGCCGCTTTCAGTTGAAAGGCAATTGCTAGATAACGGCAGCAATCGTTGCGATCATGCATGCAACACCGCACATGCGGCGCGCGTGAATCACGCGCACGGATACGAGACCGCTGAAGCGGCGTAAGACCAGGTTTGGGGAAGAGCAAACGAAGCGGCGGGCGAACGGCATCATGCCCTCGCCGCGCTGCTCGTCGAGAACGACTCATCATCTGGAGCCCCCATGACAGATGTTCCTGAGGATAACGATGCGCATCCCCACGTGACGCATCGGCAAGGAGCGAAGTCTTATCGCAATGCCACACGTTTCACCGGCTTGCCGCCGTCGTTTTCCGCTTCGCGCAGGGCCTGGGTGCTCGGCTCGTGCGCGACGGCCGCAGCGCTCGCGTTCGCCGGCGCGAGCCGTTCGCTGGCGTGGATCGCGCCCGCCTTCGCCGATACGCGGCCAGCCGGGGGCGGACTGGATGCCTTCCTCGCGCTTTCGCAACACCTCACCGGTCGTAGCAGTTTCGATACCGTGCTTGGCCAACGTGTCTACGATGCGCTGTCGCGTGCCGACAACCAGTTCGCGCAGAACGTCGCGGCGCTCAACACGTGGCTGCAAGGCCACGGCGGCGTGCCGTCCGATACGGTCACACAGGCGCTGCAGACCGACCAGCCCGCGCTCGCCAAAACGGTCGGCGCGATCATGCGCGCGTGGTACCTGGGCCTCGTCGGCGACATGCCGCACGTCCAGGTGATCGCGTATGAAAAGGCGCTGATGTTCGAGCCCGTGCAAGACGTGCTCACGATTCCCTCCTATTGCCGCGACGTGCCGTTCTACTGGACGCGGAAGCCGACGTCCGCGTGAGCCGCGCGAGCCCGCGAGCGGGCCACGCCAGCAGCGCAACCAGCACGCCGGACCCGCAAGCGTCGCACGAACAAAGCCCGCAACAGGCAGGGCATCGAAGAGAGAAACGATGGCAAACACACAATCCGCCGATATCGTCGTGGTCGGCTCCGGCGTCGCCGGCAGTCTGGTTGCGCATCAGCTGGCGCTGGCGGGCGCGTCGGTGATCCTGCTCGAAGCGGGGCCGCGCATTCCGCGCTGGCAGATCGTCGAGAACTTTCGCAACTCGCCGGCCAGGTCCGACTTCGCGACGCCGTATCCGTCGACGCCTTACGCGCCGCATCCCGAGTACGCGCCCGCGAACAACTACCTGATCCAGAAGGGCGATTATCCGTACAACTCACAATACGTGCGGCTCGTCGGCGGCACGACCTGGCACTGGGCGGCCGCCGCGTGGCGGCTGCTGCCGTCGGACTTCCAGTTGCGCAAGCTGTATGGCGTCGGGCGCGACTGGCCGTATCCGTACGAAACGCTCGAGCCGTGGTACGTGGCCGCCGAAGTGCAGCTCGGCGTGTCCGGTCCCGATAGTTCGATCGATCTCGGTTCGCCGCGCTCGAAGCCCTATCCGATGCAGCAGCTGCCACTGTCGTACATGGATCAGCGGTTCAGCGACGTGCTCAACGCGCAGGGCTTCAAGGTCGTGCCCGAACCGGTCGCGCGCAACAGCCGGCCGTACGATGCGCGGCCCACCTGCTGCGGCAACAATAACTGCATGCCGATCTGCCCGATCGCCGCGATGTACAACGGCGTGATTCACGCGGAGAAGGCCGAGCAGGCCGGCGCGAAACTGATTCCCGAAGCGGTCGTGTATCGCATCGAAGCGGACGACAAAGGGCTCATCACGGCGGTCCACTACAAGGACCCGAACGGCAATAGCACACGCGTCACCGGCAAGCTGTTCGTGCTCGCGGCGAACGGCATCGAAACGCCGAAGCTGATGTTGATGTCGACCTCCGACAAATTCCCGCACGGCGTCGGCAACAGCTCCGATCAGGTGGGCCGCAACCTGATGGACCATCCCGGCACCGGCGTCACGTTTCTCGCCAACGAACCGCTGTGGCCCGGCCGTGGCCCGATGGAGATGACCTCGATCGTCAACTTCCGCGACGGCGCGTTCCGCTCCGATTACGCGGCGAAGAAGCTGCATTTGTCGAACGGCGTGCCGACGATGGGCGTCACCGCCGACCTGCTGAAAAAAGGCCTGACCGGCGCCGAGCTCGACCGGCAGATTCGCAACCGCGCGGCGCGCACGCTGAACATCAACAGCTTTCACGAACATCTGCCGGAGCCGCAGAACCGCATCGTGCCGTCGGCAGATCACAAGGACGCGCTCGGGATTCCTCAGCCCGAGATCTACTACTCGATCAACGACTACGTGAAGAAGAGCGCCGCCAATACGCACGAACTGTATGCGCAGATCGCGACGCTATTCGGCGGCACCGAGGTCTCGTTCGACGACAGCTTCGCGCCCAACAATCACATCATGGGCACGACGATCATGGGCAGCGATGCGGCGAGTTCGGTCGTCGACGCGGACTGCCGCACGCACGATCATTCGAACCTGTTCATCGCGAGCAGCGGCGTGATGCCCACCGCCGCGTCGGTGAACTGCACGCTGACGATCGCTGCACTGTCGCTGAAACTGGGCGACAAGCTGAAGCGCGAAATCTGAGCGCCGACCGGAGAGCCACAATGACGAAGAACACCTGTCGCGCGCAGCCGGACCCTGTGCTGATGCACGTCAACCAGCGCCGCCGCTTCGGCGGCGCGGCGCTCGCGGCCGCGTTTTCGCTGTTTGCGCTGTCGATGGCGTGGCACGAGTCGCACGGCCCGGACGCAAACTCGACCGACGAAATGCCGATCACCCAGGCGCGCGCCGACGACGCGGCGCAGGCTTCGGTCGGCGGCCCGGCCATGCTCGCCGGCAAGGCCGCGAATGGCGAACTCGTGAAGCGCGGCCAATACCTGACCCGTGCTGCCGATTGCGCGGCCTGCCATACGGCGGACAAGTCGCGCCCATTCGCGGGCGGCCTGCCGATCAGCACACCGTTCGGCACGATCGTGACGCCGAACATCACGCCCGATCCCGACACCGGCATCGGCCAATGGAGCGACGCCGATTTCATGCGCGCGATGCACGAAGGCATCGGCAAAGGCGGCGAGCGGCTCTATCCGGCGTTCCCGTACACCGCCTACACACGCGTGACCGAACAGGACGTGCTCGCGATTCGCGCGTATCTGAACACGCTCGCGCCGATTCACTACACGCCGCCCTCGAACAGCCTCAAGTTCCCGTTCAATCAGCGCTGGCTAATGGTGTTCTGGAACCTGTTCAACTTCACCGAGGGGCGCTTCGTGCCGGACCCGAAACAGAGCCCTGAATGGAACCGAGGCGCGTATCTGGTCGAAGGGCTCGCGCATTGCGAGGAATGCCATACACCGCGCAATTTCATGCAGGGGCTGAAGTCGAGCGCGCGTTTCTCCGGTGCGGTGCAGGCCGGCTGGCATGCGTTCAATATCACGCCGGACAAGCTGAGCGGCGTCGGCGACTGGCGCGACGACGAACTCAAGTCGTATCTGTCGACCGGCGCGGCGCCGAGCCGCGCAAACGCGGCCGGCCCGATGGGCGAAGTGGTCGCGAACAGCACGCAGTACCTGACGCCGGTGGATCTGCGCTCGATCGTCGTGTTCTTGCGCTCGGTGCCGGCCGTGAGCGGCGGCGACGCGCGTCCCCGTCATCAATGGGGCAAGCCGGCCAGCGACGTCACCGCCATGCGCGGCACCGCGATCACCGGCGTGAACGGCGCGCAGCTGTTCGTCGCCAATTGCGCGACCTGTCATGGCTGGACCGGGCAGGGCGTGGGCGCGAGCGCGCCGGGCGCGTATCCGTCGCTGATCCACAACTCGACGGTCGGCGCGAACGACGCGAACAATCTCGCGTTGGTCATTCTGCACGGCGTGAATCGCACGACCGCGCACGCGGACGTGCTGATGCCCGGGTTCGGCGGCCATCTCGACGACGAGCAGATCGCGGCGATCACCAACTACGTGACGAAACAGTTCGGCAATCCGCAGGCGACGATCGCGGCCGACCAGGTGGCGAAGCTGCGCACGCTGCAATAGCGCGCGGGACGACTCGGGCGCGCGCCAGGAGTGACTCGCGCAAACGTGCATTTCCGGTAACGCATACCGCAAATGTGGCGTTTCAGCGTCATTTTTGCGTCGTTCGATGTCTTTCTTGATCGATGAAGCGTGCGAATACGATAGGCACCCCGCATACGCGTGCGCGTCGGCCGCATTATCATGGTGGGATGAATTCCATCCCCGCCAACTTCGTTCAGCATCACGACGCCAACGAGGCCGGCCGCGATTTCGTGGTCGGCGATCTGCACGGCTGCGTCGACGCTTTGCGCTACCTGCTGCGTCAGATCGCGTTCGATCCGACGTGCGACCGGCTGTTTTCGGTCGGCGATCTGGTCGATCGGGGCGAGCACTCGGAGCAGGCGCTCGCGCTGCTCGCGAAGCCGTGGTTCCATGCGGTGCTCGGCAATCACGAGGACGCGCTGTGCGCGGTCGCCGACGGCCGCTTGCGGCGGCAGTGGTGGTACGGCATCGGCGGCGCGTGGGCGGTCGACGTGCCCGACGAGCGCCTGCGCTATTACGCCGAGCATCTGCGCACGCTGCCGCTCGTGCGCGTGATCGGCAGCGGCAAGGCGCGCTTCAACGTTCTGCACGCCGAATTTTTCGGCTCCGACGCCGAGCTCGACGCGGGCAATTATTCGGCCGAAACGCGCCAGCAATTGCTGTGGGGTCGCGAGCTCGCGCTGGGCAACGGCGATCCGCTGCGGCAGCGCGGGCTGTCGCTGACTTATTGCGGCCATACGCCGGTGCGCGACATCACGCAGATCGGCTCGCAAGTGTTCATCGATACGGGCGCGTTCGGGCCGGACGGCACGTTGACGATCGTGCAGCCGCAGGCGTTGCGTCGTTGGTCGATCTCGGTCGAGGCCGCGCGCGCGGAAGGGGCGGCGGAATTGGCCTTGCCTTGAACGGCTGAAGTCGCCGCGCTGCTTCGCCGCTCTTCTGTCACCCGACCTGATTCAACTCGAACACCATATCGACGCTCCTGCCGTTCCAGTTGTATTCGAGGTATGCCGCGTGATGGCAGTCGCGCAGCAGCATCGTGCGGAATGCCGCGAGGCATTCGCCAGCGCTGTCGCGCACCGACGGATACACGATGCCCGGCGCGCCCGCCGCGCGTACCGCGCGCCCGAGCGCCTGTCCGGGAAGGTAGTCGTCGGGCGACAGCACGGCGGGATCGAACTCGGGGTCGCGACGCAAGTCGACCACGCTGCCTTGTGCGACTACCGTGTAGAGACGCATCTGTTGACGCATCGGCGGCTCGGCGGTCGCCTGGAGAAACTGACCCGTGTGATAGCGTGTTTCGGCGATCGCCGTCGCGCGTGAACGCGCGCAATAGAACACGCCGTAGGTGCCGTCGGAAAAGCGGCTGCCGAGCGGATTCAGATGCGTGAGCGCGGCCATGATCGGCCCGTAGCCGGGCCCGAAACGGCGCTCCTCGCGCGGCACCAGATCGAGTTCGCCGATTTCTGTGCGCAAACGGTCGTTGGTCATCGCTTCGAGCGCGTACAGCGCGTCGAAATCCTCCGGCGATGCGACCCGATCGAACAGGTTGATGGCCGGAAAGCGCGTCGGAATCACGCGATACGCGGGCGACCAGTCGAGCGCTGTGCTGGTCCAGCGGTCCTGCCATTGCGGTTGCGTCACGCCCAGCCGCCTCGCATTGCGTCGAGATACTGGCGCACGGCTACGAGATCGCTGATGTTGCCCGCCAGCATGCGGTCCAGCGCGCGTTTGCCGCCGAACGGCGGCGCGCTGTTGGGGCGTTTGACCCAGGTGTCGGCGGCGCTCGGCTGCGGCAGCAGAATCTGCAGCGCCTTGTAGATGCCGAGCAGCAGCGACAGTCGCTCCAGCGTGTCGTGGCTGAGGCGCGCGGTCTCGGGCGTCGCCCTCCACTTGAAGAACGTCGAGCGGCCCGGCTTGCCGAGCAGCACGATCTGCTCGTCGGCGCTCAGGTCCCAGTCGCGCGCGATGTTGAAGAACGCACGCAGACCGGCCGCGGACATCTGCGTCAGCGTGGGTTCCGAAAGCGATCGTCGCGGCGATGCCTCGGGCGAGGAAATTCGGGCAGCGTGAGTCATTGCGGGTAAGTCCCTATGTGTACTTTTTAAGAATATTAGTCCAAAAGTGGATTTTTGCAAGAGAATATAATCCCGGCTCGTTTTGGCAGTCGTCGATCAGGAGAAGCAGCAGATGCGGGTTCGAGCAGTAGCAGCGGCGCTGGCCGTGTGGTGTGTGTCGGAGATGGCGTTGGCTGCCGGTTATGGGGAAGTGTGGAATCCGCCGGAGGCGAGCGGGCATATCGCGAGCGGACACGTTACCCAACAGGCGCACGCGCGGAAAAAACCCGAGGCGGTGAAAGTGAAGGCGGGCGCCAAGGGCGGCATCAAGACCAAAACTGGTGCGCATGCGCGGCAGACGGCGAGCGCCCGGCACGCGGCAACCCATGTCGCGTCGGCCGGCGCGGCCCACGGCGGCAAACTTGCGGCGCATGGGAACGGCGAGAAACATCTCGTGGCGGGCGGGAACGTGAAAGGCGGTACGAAAGTCGCGGCGTCGGGCCCGAACCGGTCGCACGCCACCGTGACCGCGAAGCACGCGCAGCCACATGTGCAACTGGCGCACGCGAAGCCGGCTCAGGGCAAGGTCGTGCACGCCGATTTCGCGGCGGCTCACACCGCGCGTCCGCATGTGGACAAGGTCGCGGCGAAGCCCGTGATTTCCCGTGCGAATCTGATCAAACCGCCCGTGCGGACTTCGTCGGACGCGTCCGCAAACGTTAGCGACATCGCGCCGATGGCCTCCGTGCCCAATCCGGCGACCGCCAGCAGCGGTTCGCTGCCGCCAATCATCCACTAAGGCTGCTTCGAGCGGCGCGGCGCGGCGCGGCGCGGTGTGGCATCGGTCTTGGCGTCACGCCGTGGCGAGGCCGTTTGCAAGCAGCCGCAGCGTTTCCGCCGAGCGGGCCTCGCGCACGCGCGAATGCAGCGTCACACGCGATTCCGGCAGCGCCGGCAAGCTGAGCCGCACGCCGACGTCGATCAGACCGCGCGGCGCAACCCGACGCGCGAGCGGCGACACGGCGAGCCCAGCGGCCACAGCCGCGCCCACTGCCGCGACGCCACCACCCACAAACACCTCCTGCCAGGCGATCCCCGCCGCCGTCAGCGTGCGCAACGCGACGTCACGCACGTTGCACGGCGGGCTCAATAGCGCGAGCGCTAGCGGCTCACCGACTCGCGGCAGCCATGTCGGCGTCGCGAGCCAACCGAGCGGTTCGCTGAATAGCGTCTGCGCGTCATCGCGCGGCGGTTCGTCGGCGCCGTAGCGGACGATCGCCGCATCGAGTCGGCGTTCGTCGAACTGCGCGAGCAACGCCGCCGATGTGCCCATATGCAACTCGACCACGAGGCCCGGATCGTGTGCGTTGAGCCGGCCGAGCAGGTGCGGCAGATCGGAGCCCGCAACGTGCTCGCTGAGCCCGAGCACGAGCCGCCGCCGCTCCACCGACAGCGCGCCGAGCGCGCGCTCGTGCGCGTTCAGCAACTCGCGCGCGGCGCCGAGAAACGCGTGGCCGTCGGCGGACAGACGCACGATGCGCGGCGTGCGCTCCAGCAACTGCTTGCCCAGGTGCGCCTCCAGTCGCTTCAGCTTCAGGCTGACGGCCGATTGCGTGGTGTCGAGCGCGTCCGCGGCGCGCGTGAAGCTGCGCAGATCGGCGACCAGCACGAAGGCGCGCACCGCATCGAGATCGAGGACTTTCATTTCGGATGGAAATGGATGAAATAGACATGGATATCTGTTTATTATGACCGAGCGCGCCTAAGCTGTGTTCAACCCAACACCGCAAACAAGGAGGCCATCATGCCGCTCACCCGGATCTCACTGCGCGCCGGCAAGCCGGCCGAGTACCGCCAGGCGCTGAGCGCCGGCATCCAGCGCTCGCTGGTGGCCACGTTCAACGTGCCGAAGGACGACATGTTCATGCTGATCACCGAGCACACGGCCGACAACATGATCTACGACCGGCAGTACCAGAATATCGAGCGCGGCGACGATCTCGTCGTGATCCAGCTGACCGTCAGCAACACGCGCTCGGTCGAGCAGAAGAAGGCGCTGTACCGGCGCATCGTCGATGAACTCGGGAAGTCGCCGGGCGTGCGGTCCGAGGATGTGTTCATCAATCTCGTCGAGGTCGAGAAGGAGAACTGGTCGTTCGGCAATGGGATTGCGCAGTACGCAAGCCGTCCCGACTAGCGGCCATGCGTCATCAAAGAGCGAACCACCGACCAAATTGCGATATTTCAACAAATATCGAAATATAACGATGAAGTGGATATAGTGTCTTTATGGACACGATCAATGCCGTACGCGCGCTCGGCGCGCTCGCTCACGAATCCCGTCTCGCGATCTTTCGCCAGCTCGTCGTTGCCGGCCCCGAAGGCATGGCGGCTGGTGAAATAGCGCAGCAGTTAGGCATTTCGCCTTCCGGCCTTTCATTCCACCTGAAAGACCTGACACACGCCGGACTGGTGAGTCCGCGACAGGAAGGGCGCTTCGTCATCTACACCGCAAACTTCGACGCGATGACGTCGCTGATCGGCTTCCTCACAGAGAACTGCTGCTCCGGTGCATCGTGCGCCGCGAGCGACCTTTCCAACTGCTGCCGAGACGAAACATGAAACGCATGCACATTCACGTGGCTGTGGACAATCTTGCCGACAGCATCCGCTTCTACAGCGCGATGTTTGGCAACGTCGAGCCGACGGTCATCAAGAGCGATTACTGCAAGTGGGAGTTGAGCGACCCCGTCGTGAACTTCGCGATCTCGCAACGCGGGGCGAAACCTGGCGTCGATCACATTGGCATCCAGGTCGAAACCGATGAAGAACTGGCAGAGATGAACGCGCGCTTCGCCGCCGCTGAAGTTCCCGTGCAGCACCAGAGCGGCACGACATGCTGTTACGCGAAGTCGGACAAGGCGTGGACCGTCGATCCGCAAGGCGTGGCCTGGGAAACCTTTCTGACCCTCGAATCGGCTCCCATCTATGGGCAATCTCATACCCAGGAGGCATTGGCAGCAAACGAATCCGCGGCAGCCTGCTGCGCTCCGTCCCAGACAAGCATTTCATTTCGGAGCCGCACGTGAGCGGCAAACCATATTCCGTACTGATTCTCTGCACGGGCAACAGCGCACGCAGCATCATGGCCGAGGCGCTGTTCAACGTGCTTGGCAAAGGACAGTTTCGCGCGTACAGCGCGGGCAGCCATCCATCCGGCGCAGTCAATCCGTTCGCGATCGAGAAATGCGCGGCACTGGGCTACGACACCGCGAAGATGCGCAGTAAGAGCTGGGACGAGTTCGCAACCCCCAACGCGCCGCAGATGGACTTCGTCATTACCGTATGCGATCAGGCCGCGGGCGAGGTCTGCCCGATCTGGCCCGGCAAGCCGATCAGCGCGCACTGGGGCTTTGAAGATCCCGCAGCCTGCCAGGGAACCGACGACGAGAAGCGCGAAGTTTTCGACAAGGTTTATCGACAGATCATGAATCGCGTGAGCCAGTTCGTGAACCTGCCGCTGCACGCGCTCAACCACGACGCAATCCAGCGCGAAATGCGCGCCATTGGCGAGCGTCCGGCAGAGGAAACCAATGAGTCGCGCTGAGGCTCGTGCCGCCGCGCGCCCGGCTATCGGCTTCTTCGAGCGCTATCTGACGGTGTGGGTCGCGCTGTGCATCGTGGCAGGCGTGATACTCGGCCAGTTGTTGCCGGGCGCATTTCAGGCGCTCGGGCGCATGGAAGTCGCGCACGTCAACCTGCCCGTCGGCGTGCTGATCTGGGTGATGATCATCCCGATGCTCATCAAGATCGACTTCTCGGCGATGAAGCAGGTCGGCAGCCAATGGCGCGGCATCGGCGTGACGCTCGCGGTCAACTGGCTCGTCAAACCGTTCTCGATGGCCGTGTTGGGCTGGGTGTTCATTCGTCACGTGTTCAGGCCGTGGCTGCCCGTCGAGCAACTCGACAGCTACCTCGCAGGTCTCATCCTGCTCGCCGCCGCGCCGTGCACGGCAATGGTCTTCGTGTGGTCGCAGCTGTGCAAGGGCGACCCGTATTTCACTCTGTCGCAGGTCGCGCTGAACGACTCGATCATGGTCGTGGCGTTCGCGCCACTCGTCGCGTTGCTGCTCGGGCTGTCTGCGATTACAGTGCCTTGGGACACACTGATCGCTTCGGTTGGCCTTTACATAGTGATCCCGGTCATCCTCGCGCAACTGCTGCGCCAACGCTTTCTTCGAAAGGGCGAAGAGCATTTCCGTAGCGTCGTTGCCCGTCTCGGTCCCTGGTCCATCTGCGCCTTGCTCGTAACGCTGGTCCTGCTGTTTGCGTTTCAGGGTCAGCAGATCGTTGAGCAGCCGCTGGTGATCGCGATGCTCGCCGTGCCAATCCTCATTCAGGTGTTTCTGAACTCGGGACTGGCCTACCTGCTCAACCGCCAGCTGGGCGTCGCACATTGCGTCGCGGGCCCGTCGAGTCTGATTGGCGCAAGCAACTTCTTCGAACTCGCCGTGGCCACGGCTATCAGCCTGTTCGGTTTTCATTCGGGTGCCGCACTGGCGACGGTGGTTGGGGTTCTGATCGAGGTCCCCGTGATGCTGCTCGTCGTGGGGGTCGTGAACCGTTCGCAAGCATGGTACGAATCAGGGCAGCGGAACGCCGCGCCCAACTTGGGGAGAAACGGATCGTGATGAGTGATCTGCCGAACGTCAGCCCTATTCACCTCGATATACCGGACGTGGACAAGCTGGCACCCGTGACGACTTCAACGCATCCGCCACGCATCCTGCTGCTTTACGGGTCGCTGCGAGCAACGTCGTATAGCCGGCTGCTGACGCTCGAAGCCGAGCGCATCCTCCGTCATTTCGGAGCGCAAACGCGGGTATTCGACCCGCACGGCCTGCCGCTCGCCGATAGCGTCCCGGCAGATCATCCGAAGGTCGTCGAACTGCGCAAGCTGTCCGAGTGGTCGGAGGGGCAGGTTTGGTGCAGCCCGGAACGCCACGGCAATCTCACGGCCGTATTCAAGAATCAGATCGACTGGCTGCCGCTCGAAAGCGCAGGAATACGGCCGACCCAAGGGCGCACGCTGGCTGTGATGCAGGTGTGCGGAGGCTCGCAATCGTTCAATGCGGTAAACGCGCTGCGCGTGCTTGGCCGCTGGATGCGGATGGTGACCATCCCCAATCAGTCGTCGGTCGCGAAGGCATACCAGGAATTCGATTCCGATGGCCGTATGAAGCCCTCGTCCTACTATGATCGCGTGGTCGACGTGATGGAAGAACTGATCAAGTTCACGCTGCTCGTGCGGGACCGTTCGGACTATCTGACCGATCGGTACAGCGAGCGCAAGGAGGCCGCGCCCCTGCAAGCGAGCGTACTTGCAGGCTCGGCGATGCGACACGAAATCAACTCCAATGCCGACACCGACGACAGCGAAACCGAATGAACCCGACCACCTGCAAACCCGGCTAGAGACGTGGGTGCTGGCGTGGCTGAGCGGACTTGCTAGTCCTTACCCCACCGCCAGCGCGGCGGCTCGCCCTTCAGCCAGCACACGACCACGAGAGCCACGGTTAATAGCGCGACCAGCAAGGCGAACGTGAGCGGATGACCCGCGGGTTGAAACCGGAAAACGACCACCCCGAGCGACACGAAATACGCGAGCAGCGTCAGCCATCCTTGCCAGCGCACGGGAAGGCCCCAACCCCAGCCATAGCGTTTGGCTGGGAACCAGTATTCACGAGAGGGTGACATCGCGCGGTCTCCTGATTCGGGCGCTTGCTCATTGTCGACGATTCACGGTCGGTAAGTGCAAGCATTGCATCTTCCGCGCTGTATCACGCGGGACTATATTTCCTGGACCGGCTTTAACCCGAGTCCATCGACAGGAAACGTTCCATGCAACCCGCAAACCAGCAAAAAACCGTGCTTCTGATCGGCGCCTCGCGCGGCCTCGGCTTCGCGATGGTCGAGGAGTATCTGAAGCGCGGCTGGCGAGTCATCGCGACCGGCAGGCAAAATTCCACGACCAGGCTCCTTCAGCTTGCGACGGCGTCACATGACGCACTCGAAGTCGAAACGGTCGACATCACGATGCCCGAACAGGTCGCCGCGTTGCGGGGCCGCCTCGAAGGACGTCCGATCGACCTGCTGTTCGTCAACGCCGGCGTCAAGAACGACGATAGTGAAACGATCGCGGATGTATCGACCGACGAATTCGTGCGCGTGATGGTGACGAACGCGTTGAGTCCGATGCGGGTCGTCGAGGCGCTGCAGGATCTCGTTCGGCCGACTGGCACGATCGGCGTGATGTCGTCGGGGCAGGGCAGCGTCGCCAACAACGAGAATGGCAACTACGAGGTCTATCGCGGCAGCAAGGCCGCGCTCAACATGTTCATGCGAAGCTTTGCCGCGCGTCATCGAAGCGATACCAGAACCCTGCTGCTGATGGCGCCCGGCTGGGTGCGAACCGATATGGGCGGGCCGGACGCGCGTCTGGGCATCGACGAAAGCATCCCGAACCTGGTCAGCACGATCGACGCTTACGACGGCCGTGCCGGTTTGCATTACCTCGACTACCTCGGCAGAGTCGTGCCATGGTGAGCGGCAAGCGTAGGGGCCAGCGGCGGAAGAGCGCGTCGCTATAATGATTCGCCGCCCTACCACGTACCCTCAACCACTCTCTGCCATGACCGTCGACCGCCCCGATCCTCCCCGCGATGCCCTCGAAGTCGGCGGCTCCGTCTGGTTTCAGGCGGGCACGCAGACGCTCGGCGGCGCGGCCCGCATCGCGCTGCTTGCGGCGATTGGCGAGACCGGCTCGATCACGAGCGCGGCGAAGGCGGTCGGCATCAGCTACAAAGGCGCGTGGGATGCCATCGACACGATGAACAACCTCGCCGGCGAGCCGCTCGTCGTGCGTCTGACCGGCGGCAAGGGCGGCGGCGGCACGACGCTGACGCCGCGCGCGGTGAAGCTGATCGAGACGTTTCGCGCGGTCGAGCGCGAGCATCGACGCTTTCTCGAACGCGCGGGCGCGGCGATTGGCGAGGGCTTCGCGACGGACTGGGACCTGATCGGCCGCATCGGCGTGAAGACGAGCGCGCGCAATCAGTTCTACGGCACGGTGTCGGCGATCGAGCGCGGCACCGTCAACGACGAAGTGTCGCTCGCGCTGCCCGGCGGCCATACGATCGTCGCCGTGCTCACGCACGAAAGCACCGAAGCCCTCGGGCTCGCGGTCGGCGTGGCGGCGTTTGCGCTGATCAAGGCGTCGTGGGTCGTTTTGCTCGTACCGGGTGATGGCGATCGCGATGTGCCGTTGAACCTGTCGGCGCGCAATCAGTTGTCTGGCACCGTGCACAGCGTGAAGCGCGGCGCGGTGAACACGGAAGTGTCGCTCGGGCTCGAAGGCGGCGCGGTGGTCACGGCGGTCGTCACCAACGGCAGCGTCGACATGCTCGGTTTGCAGGAAGGCGCGAGCGCGGTCGCGGTGTTCAAGGCGTCGAGCGTGATACTTGGCGTGAAGGATTGAGGTTGCCGGGGCGTAACGAAGGCGCAATGCCACCCGCTCAACGAGGCGACGCCTCGCTGCGCGCATATCCTGCGAACGGATGATCCTCGCGCACGCGGCCGTTGCTGACCTGCACGACCTGATCGCCGAATGCGGCGACGTCGTCCGGATCGTGCGTGATCAGCACCATCGGAATATCGAGCCGCGTTTGCAGATCCGATAGCTCGCGTCGCATGCGCTGGCGCAACTCACTATCCAGTGCGGAAAACGGCTCGTCGAGCAACAGCAGGCGCGGCTGCGAAACCAGCGCGCGCGCGAGCGCCACACGCTGCTTTTGCCCGCCCGACAGCTGCGCCGGGTGATTGCCCGCCAAGCCCCTCAATTCGAGCGCATCGAGCCAGTAATCGACCTGCGCATGCGCGCCGCGCGCACGCGGATTGAGCCAGCCCCGGTGCAGCCCGAAGCCGATGTTCTGCCGCACGTTCAGATGCGGAAACAGCGCGTAGTCCTGAAACAGATACGCGATCTTGCGCGCCTGCGGCTTCTGATCGATGCCGACCGCGCTATCGAACAAGGTGGTGCCGTGCAGCGTGATGGTCCCTTCATCGGGACGCAGCAAGCCGGCGATCGCCTGCAAGGTCAGGCTCTTGCCCGCGCCCGACGGCCCGAACAGCACGAGCCGCTGCGTGCTCGCGCTGAACGCGACGTCGAGCGTGAAGCGCCGCTCGGCGGTCTCGAAGGTCTTGCGGATGGCGACGTTGAGCGGCATGTCAGCGGGCTCTCAGAAGCGTGTGCTGCGGCACGAGACGCCCCGCGAGCAGCAGGATCGTCACGCACGCGACCGATGTCACGAGCACGAGGAAGTTGGCGGTGCTGTCGTCGCCGGCCTGCACCGCCGAATAGACCGCGACCGACAGTGTCTGCGTGCGGCCAGGCAGATTGCCCGCGATCATCAGCGTCGCGCCGAATTCGCCGAGCGCGCGCGCGAACGCGAGCAGGCCGCCCGCGAGGATGCCGCGCGCGGCGAGCGGCAGCGTCACGCGGAAAAACACCCCGGCTTCGCTGACGCCGAGCGTGCGCGCCGCGCGCTCCAACTGCGGATCGACGCCTTCAAAGGCGGCGCGCGCGGACTTCAGCACGAGCGGAAACGCGACCACCGTCGACGCGATCACCGCGCCCTGCCACGTGAAGACGAGCTGGATGTCGAAGCGGTCGAGCCACGCGCCGATCACGCCGCGTCGGCCGAGCAGCACGAGCAGGTAATAGCCGAGCACGGTGGGCGGCAGCACGAGCGGCAGCATCAGCAGCGAATCGATCACGTCGCGCGCGCCGGAGCGCCAGCGCGACAGGCCGAGCGCGGCCGCGACGCCGAGCACGAGAGTGAGCGCGGTGGCCCATCCTGCGACCTTCAGCGATAGCAGCAGCGGAACCCAGGCCTGTTGCATGAGCGTGTGCTCTCCCCGTGAATCAATGCGCCGGCTTGAAGCCGTACTTCGCGAGCACCGCCTGGCCGGCCGGCGATAGCACGAAGTCGATGAAGGCTTGCGCGTCGGCCGCGTGATGGCTGCCTTCGACCTGCGCGATCGGATAGCCGATCGGCGTTTGCGTCGGCAGGTTCAGCGCGACCTTGACCTTGTCGGGCATGATCGCGGCATCGGTGCCGAACACGAAGCCGGCGTCGACTTCGCCGCGCGCGACGTAATCAAGGCTCTGACGCACGTTCGACGCGAGCACCGCCTTCGCGCTGACCGCGTCCCATACGCCGGCGGCCTGAAGCGCGCCCTGCGTGTAGCGGCCAACCGGCACCGAGGCCGGATCGCCGAACGCGACTCGCTTGACGTTCGCGGTCGTCAGCGCATTGAGGTTGGCGGGCGCGAAATGACTGTCGGCTGGCACGATCAGCACCAGCGAGTTGGCGGCGAAGTCGCGCCGCGTCGACGGCACGATCACCTTTTCGGCGGCGGCCTTGTCCATTGCCTTCTGATCCGCGGACGCGAATACGTCGGCGGGCGCGCCTTTGACGATTTGTTGCATCAGCACGTCGGACGCGCCGAAGTTCAACAGAACCTTGGTGCCCGGATGCTGTTGCTCGAACGCGTCGCCGACCGCCTTGAACGCATTGGTCAGGCTGGCGGCGGCCGAGACCACCAGTTCATCGGCGTGGGCATTGACGCTGACCACGACGGCGACGGCGGCTGCGACGCACAGCGCGTACTGCTTCAGATGGCAAGAGAGTGTCATGAAGGACCTGGAGTCTGACGTGAACGGGAAGCAGTAGCTTAAAAACGCTATCGTAATATATGCGCGGTTATAGCGGTGGGCGAAACGGTCGATTCGGCGCAGCGCTTCACGTATGGCGTGAAGCGCGAGGGAAGTGCTACGAAACTGTAAAAGGAAGCTTGAAAACGCGGCGGAAGGGCCGGCGCAGCGTGCTCAGATGTCCGACGCGCGCATCGGCTGGAGCGTATTGCGCGTTTGCGACAGCGGCGCGGCCGACGGTCGAATGTCGCGTGGGGACAGCCATTTCGCGCGAATGAACGGCCGGTCGTGGCCGGACACCTTCAATGCGATATGCGTGACCCAGCGCTGCGTGGGCACGTGCACGCCGTGCATCAGGATTGCCAGCACCATCAGGCTGACGGTGACCGGGAGCGCCGACAGCCGGCCCGGCTCCGCATTCCACGCGATGCGCACGAACACGAGCGCGGTGAGCGCGCCGACGAGGCAGCCAGTCACGGCTTCGGACGGCGAATGCGCGCTCAGCACGACGCGCGACAAGCCCACCGCCAGGCCGGCGGCAAGCCCCCCGAGCACGCCGAGCAGCCGGACGGCGCGGCGCGCGGGCAATAGCATCAAAAACAGCGCGACCGGATAGACGGCCGTGGACAGCATGGAGTGACCGCTGACGCCGGTGAAATCGAGTTCGCGCACGCCGACGCCCCAGCCGAGGAAGGCGAGCTTGGTCAAGGTCACGACGCCGATCGCCGTACCGAGCAGCGCGAGCCAGCAGGCCGCGAGCCGCCACGAGTAGCCGACCGCCAACCACAGCGCGATGGCGAGCGCGAGCGGCAGCGTCAAGCCGGCGCCGCCGAGGCTGGTGATCGAATACCACAGGTGGATCGGTAAATCGGGCATGGCGGGAGCGCGACGCGGGTCGCGTGAAATCGGGTTGGTGGAAATCGGCGCGCGGCCGGCACGAAACGCCGATGCGGCCCGGATCGACACGTCGGGAGATCAACCGCCAGTATAGTCGGGTGTCGCGCGACGGTCTTGCGGCGCACAGCGCTTTTGCACGCCGAATGTGAGCTGCCGAACGGCCGTCGACGTGGTTTGACGACAGGGCCCCGGCAAGGTTCGCGACGATCGAAATGGGGCACGAAGAGCGGCGCTGTGTTCAGCACCGCAGGAAAAATGATGTTATTGTGCATTGCACAACTTCATCTGATCCGCAGTTTTGGGGTCCGCCTTTGTCCCTTTTGCGAGGTTATCGCCGATGGCAAAAAGCCTGTCGAAAATCTGGCTGCGTGGTTTCAAGCGCCTGCTCGCGATCCAAACCGAACACGCGCAAAAAACCGCCAAGCGAGCGCAGGCGCGACCGGTTCGCGCCGCCACCACCAAACCGTCGAGCAAGGCTCATCCACTGAAGCCGGCTGCCGCGCTACGCACGCCGATGAAACGCGAAGCGCCGCGCGAGTCGCGCGTGCGTCCACGCGCGGCCGCGTGGGCGAGCGGCGCGTGGACGCGCTCGTTCCATTCCGCGCCGGCCGCGCCGGGCCGGCTGGTCAATCACCTGCAGTACGGGCTCTATATCCCGTCCGGGCATGCGCATGAGGCGATGCCGCTGGTCGTGATGCTGCATGGCTGCACGCAGTCGATCGACGAATTCGCCGAGGGTACGCGCATGAACCTGCTCGCCGACCGCTACGGCTTCGCGGTCGTGTATCCGGAGCAATCGAAGCACGCGCACTCGCACCGCTGCTGGCATTGGTACGATGCCGGCGATAACGCGGGCGGCGCGGAAGCGCGCGCGGTCGTGTCGCTGGTGGATTCGCTGGTCGAGCAACACGGCTTTGACCGCGCGCGTGTCTACGTGGCGGGGATTTCAGCGGGCGCGGGGCTGACCGCGCTATTGGCCGTCAAGTACCCCGGCCATTTCGCCGCGGTCGCGCTGCATTCCGGCCCCGCTTTCGGCGAGGCGCGCTCCGGCATTACCGCGATGGACGTGATGCGGCGCGGCGCGCGTCGCGAGCCGGCGGAACTCGTCGACGAAACCACGAACGTCGCGCAATACCCGGGCATGCCGGCATTGATCGTCCACGGCGATGCCGACCATGTGGTGGCGCCGGTCAACGCGGACCAGTTGGCGACACAGTTTCTGCGTCTGAACCGCCTCATTGACGTAAACGGCGCGCGCAAAGCCGGCGAGACGCGCGAGGACCGCAAAAATGGCGTCGTGATGCGCGATTATCTGCGCGGCGGGCGGCGCGTGGTACGGGTTTGTCGTGTGCAGGGGCTGGGTCACGCATGGGCTGGCGGCGACGATGCGCTGCCCTTCCACTCGTCCAAGGGCCCGGACGCGAGCGCCATGCTGTGGGAGTTTTTCCGGCATCAGCGTCGCACGGACGCGGGCCGCATCGCGGAAGGATTGGCGGCATCGTCGGTCGGGCGGTGACGTCCGCGCAACACCTCGAAAATGAGCAGTGGCATGAAATCAGGGTTTTCCCTATAATGCGGGTTATCCCTTGGGCGTAAACGCCTAGCTATCACTGCCGAGGTGAACCATGTATCTGATCAGCCGCCTGTTCCTGTTTCTGACCAAGTCGCCGGACCAGCTCGCGAAGGAGCGCGCTGACGCCTATCTCGCTGAAGCGACCGATCTCTACGATCTCGAATTCCGCATGCGCAAGCTCGATCAAGAGACGAACGCGCGTCCGTCGTGGATGAGCCAGCACTACGGCTAAGCCGACTGCCTGTAATCGGCGTCAGGCCGTCAGCAATCGGAACATCGGCGCGTGGTGAGGCGCTGGTGTTTGGGGTTGGCCATCAAGGCCATTGCCCGCATCGCGCACTCCCCTTTACTCATCGCGCGGCCTTCGCTCTCGCTTGGCAGACTCCACTCAAGCAGCCGGATTCAGCTGCCACAACGCGTAGTTCAAAAGCGCGGCGTACGCGACCCACACGACATACGGCACGAGCAGAATGCCCGCGAGGCGATCGCGCCGCCAGAACACATACGTCAGCATCACGATCAGTAGCAGCAGAATCAGGATGTCGATCAGCGCCGTCTCCGGCCGATGCAGGCCGAAAAACAGCCACATCCACGCGGCGTTGAACACCAGCTGCACGACCCACAGTACGATCGCCGCGGTCAGGCCGTCGCGCTTCCACACGCGCCACGCGGAAAACGCCATCAGCACGTAAAGTACGGTCCAGACCGGTGGGAAAACCCAGTTCGGCGGATTGAACACAGGCTTTTGCAGGCCCGTGTACCACGCGTCCGGCAGAGACAGACTCGCGGCCCAGCCGGCCGCCAGCGTCAGGATCAAAAACACGAGCAGCGACGGCAGACGGCGCATCTTCGCCCCCTTCAGACCTTCTTATTCAATAATGTGAGCAGGCACTCACTTTCCGTATCAGGCCAGTGTGCGCTCGCGGGCCTTTGCTTGGTCGACGATCCGTTCGGGATAATTCCCGCCCAGTACCATGCACCGAATTCCGCGAGCCGCTCCGCGCCGGCCAGCCACCGCGCGTGAATCCATTTTGCCGGCAAGTTCGCGAGCTGCGGTAGATATCGTTTGATAAAGCGCCGTCGGGGTCGAATTTTTCGGATCGTGTGACCGGATTGAAAATACGGGGGTAAGGTTGCGCGCCGTAGCCGGTCGAGGCGGCCCACTGCCAGCCGCCGTTGTTCGCCGAGAAATCGAAGTCGTTCAGCAAATCGGCGAAGTATCGCTCGCCGAGCCGCCAGTCGATGCCGAGATCCTTCGCGAGGAAGCTTGCCGTGACCATCCGCAGACGGTTGTGCATATAGCCGGTCTGGTTCAACTGCGGCATCGCGGCATCGACGAGCGGATAGCCGGTGCGGCCGTCGCACCAGGCGGCGAACGCTGCGTCGGCCGAGCGGCCTTTTTCCTGGTGCAACTGCTCGTATTCCGGCTTGAACGGCGCGCTTTTCGCGAGGCGCGGGTGGTGCGCGAGGACCATGAAGTAAAAATCCCACCAGATCGGTCCCGACAGCCGCGTCGCGGCGCCTTTGCCGTCGGGTTGCAGCGACATCTCGTACGCGAGCCGCGCCAATGTGCGGATCGACACCGTGCCGAAGCGCAGATGCACCGACAGACAGCTCGGCTTTTCGCAGCGGGGAAATCGCGCCGTTCTGCGTAGCTGTCGATGCGCGTGAGGAAATCGTCGAGCGGCTGTTGGGCGCCGCTCATGCCGGCGGGCAGTTGCAAGTCCGTCAGGTTGCCAGGCGCGAAGCCGAGCTGGTCGAGTGTGGCGATCCTGCACCGGCTCGCCTGGGTGGCGCGTCTGCCAGGCATCGACAATCGGCTGCAGGATCGTCGTGTCGAATACGAACACGCACCAGACACGCTCGCAATGCTTGGGCGCGTACTACAGCGCGGCATGATCGGTGCTGCACAGATCGCGGCGGAACCAGACGAGGCCGGAGTCGAAGCTGTCGTGCAGGCGGCGGGCGCATGTCATCGGGAGAGGCGGTCGGGCTGAAGGTGGTCGAGGACCGGCTACCCAGGACGCGTGCCGTGCGCGCGAAAACAATCAGCGCCCGGCCCTATTGTGCAGGGTGCGGGCGCTGCTCGCGACGGCACCGGGTAATGCGCCGTGAGCGGTTCTTCTTGAGCATTGCTGATCGGCGCAACGGCCGACCTGACCTCAAGCGACGTGCAGACGAACCGCGACGTTGTTACGCGTAGCGTTCGAGTACGGGCAGACCTGGTGCGCTGCATCCACCAGTTCCCTGGCAGCGTCCGCAGCCAGACCCGGCAGAGTGATACGCAGGTCGATGTCGAGCGCGAAGCCGCCCTTGTCGTTCGGACCGATGCCGACGTCGGCGGAAACCTGCGTGTCGGCCGGCAGGGCCTGTTTGCGCTGGCCGGCGACAAACTTCATGGCGCTCAGGAAACAGGCCGAGTAGCCGGCTGCAAACAGCTGTTCGGGATTCGTGCCTGCTGCGCCATTTCCGCCGAGTTCACGCGGTGCCGCCAGCTTCACGTCCAATGCATCGTCCGACGATACGGCGCGGCCGTCGCGGCCGCCGGTGCTCGTTGCGCTTGCCTTGTAGAGGATGTTCATGGTGCGGTTCCTAGTCTGGGGTGTCAGGGTTGGTTTGTTTGCCGCTGGCTGCCGGTTCGCCGGTCTGGCGAAGCGCTAGCGAAGCGGCATGTGAGCAAGATAGTACACAAATCATTTGTGTGCAAATGAATTTTGCGATGGAACCGGAACTAGTCCTTTTCAGTTATCGCCCTACTGGTCCATGAAGTCGTTGAGCGTCGTGCGCAGGCGTGTGAGGTCGTCGCGCAGACGCAGCAGGAAGTCCGCCGTCTGCTGCGTCGCGCAGAAGATTTCGCCGGGCACGTCGCGCGCCTGACGCTTGAGCGCCTTGCCCGCGCCCGTCAGGCGAATGTAGACGAGGCGCTCATCGTCGGTGCCGCGCGCGCGCGCGACGAGTCCTTGCGCTTCGAGACGCTTGAGCAGCGGCGTGACCGTCGCCGGATCGAGATTCAGGCGCGCGGCCATGTCCTTGACGGTGACCTCGTCGGTTTCCCACAGCACGAGCATCGCCAGATACTGTGGATACGTGAGTCCGAGCTTTTCGAGCAGCGGCTTGTACGCTTTCGTCATCGCGAGCGAGGTCGAGTAGAGCGCGAAGCACAGTTGCTCGTCGAGCGTGAAGGGGAGAGCGGGGCGCTGGGTCATGATTCATCTCGGCAAAAAGAGCGTGCAAATGGATTGCACGCAAACCATTGTGCCGCAAGTCGATTCAGGATGCCGAGCGTCGGGAACAGGTGTGTCGACAGAGACGTCGGGAAGGTGCGCGCGGAACACGCGGCGCGCGCGGGCGCCAGAACGGCTCCCGCGCCGGAACGACGGATCAGGCCGCCGGCGTGGTCGGCAGATCCGGCGTTTGCGGCGTCTGCACGCCGAAGCAGCCGCGATAGGTCGCGTAGAACGAGCAGTACAGCATGGTCGTGACGATCATCGTCGCGGGCATCAGGATCGCGAACGCGAAGTCGGCCGCGCCGAGCGCCTGCATCAGTGCGGACAGCCCGATCGACACGACCGTTGCGACCGCAAACCACAGCGCCGCGAATACGACGAAAGCGCCGCGATTGCGCCAGCAACTGACGACGCTGAAGAACATCGCCTTGATGGGCGGTACGTCGTGCCAGGCGGCGAGGATGGGCGAGAACCAGAACAGCATCGCGACCGGTATGTAGAACGCGAGCGCGGTGATCACCGCGAGCGGGATATTGCTGTTGGCGATCGTGTTCTCGTCCATCGACGCGTTGCCGAGCATCACCTTCAGCAGCATGCCGCCGTCGGCGAGCGCCGAGCCTGCCAGCACGAGCGCCATGGCGATGACATACAGCACGCCGAGCACGAGCAGCCGCCGCGCGACCACCGGGCCGTACGAATGAAAGCCGTCGACAAGGATGGTCGGAAACACCGGTTTGCCCGCGATCGTGTTGCGGCATGCGGCCATGAAGCCGACCGCGACACCGGGAATGAACAATAGCGGCAACACGCCGCCGACCACCGGAATCTGCGACACGAGCGTCATCACCAGCAAATAGGTGAAGAACAGCGTCAGAAAGGCGAGCGGATTCTTGCGGAATAGCCAGATACCCTGGCGGAACCACACATAGCCGGTTTTCGCGGGGACTTCGATCAGTTGCATGAGGTATGGATGCCTGGATTCGCGACGCCCTGCAGGCGCTCGCGCAGAATGCGTTCGAAATGACCGGGGTCGTGCGGCTTCAGCAGTTCGGCCGCGCGCGGCAAATGAAAATCATACAGGCGCGAGACCCAGAAACGGTATGCGCCCGCACGCAGCATGTCGCCCCAGTGATGGTTTTCCTCGACGGTGAACGGCCGCACCGTCTGATACGCGCGCAACAGCGCCTCGGTGCGCTCGGCGTCGAGCTTGCCGGTCGCGAGGTCGACGCACCAGTCGTTGACCGTCACCGCGACGTCGAACAGCCACTTGTCGCAGCCGGCGAAATAGAAATCGAAGAAACCACCGAGCCGCACTTCGTGGCCGGTGTCGGGCGCCGCGTGAGCGAACATCGCGTTGTCGCGGAACAGGTCGGCGTGGCACGGGCCCGCGGGCATTGCCGCGTAATCGACGGAGGCGAAGAACGCTTCCTGATGCGCAAGCTCGGACGCCAGCAGATCGCGCTGCTCGCCTTCCAGATACGGCAGGATCGTCGGCACGGTTTCGCGCCACCACGGCAGGCTGCGCAGGTTCGGCTGATAGCGCGGATAGTCGCGGCCCGCGAGGTGCAGGCGGGCGAGCATCTGGCCGACCTCGACGCAATGCTCGACGCCCGGCGAGAGTTCGGGTGTGCCTTCGAGCTTCGTCACGATGGTCGCGGGTTTGCCGAGCAGCATGCCGAACAGCGCGCCGTCGAGACGCGGCATCGGATCCGGTACCGGCACGCGATGCGCGGCAAGATGCCGCATCAGGTTCAGATAGAACGGCAGTTGTTCAGCTGTCAGCTTTTCGAAAATCGTCAGCACGTATTCGCCGCGCGTCGTCGTCAGAAAGAAGTTGCTGTTTTCAATGCCGGACGAAATGCCGCGAAACTCGACGACATCGCCGAGATCGTAGTGACTCATCCATTCTGCGAGTTGGGATTCGTTGACAGCGGTGAAGACGGCCATGCGGAAACGTCGGATCAGGTTGGTCGGGCTGGCGCGGTGCGGCCAGTGCGAGGTGAGACAAACGAATGTGGCGGAGCGGGCGACGAATGCGGAACGGCGAAGTGCAAGCGTCGCCGCATTCAGCGCGGGTTCATCGCGCAGCGGCCGCGATCGGATTAAGCGGGGGCGCGCTCGCGCCGCGGCCGCCGTTGCCGGCGTGCCGCTTTCGTAACGATCAATAGTGGAGATTCACCGATGGCAAGCGCGTACTGGGCTTGCCGCTGTCGTGGACGGTGGGCGACGTGTCGGGCGACGCGCTCATCTGGTAGCGGGTGCCGAAATTCGAATGCACGTCGATTTCGACCGGCTTGCCCTTGTCGCGGAATTCGGTGATTTCGGTGCCGTTCGGGCTGACTTCGTGAAAGCTCGGCGTGCGCGGAACGTTGATGTCGACCTTCGAGCTGACCTCTGCGCCCGGACGATTGATCTTGTCCAGGTCCGGCAGACCGGCCCGTTCATTGGCGGACTGGGGCACGCCGGCGGCCGGCGGTTCGTCGACGGGCTGGGCAGCCATCGCGGCGTTGCCGAAGGCCAGAGCCAGCGCAACAGCGATGGGAAGGAGCAGCTTCATGGTGATTCTCCGATTGGGTGCCCGGATTCTAGCAAATCCGGCCTGACGCACGGGCGCCAAGCCTTATTTTGCGCCGGTTTCGCGCAACCTGCGCGTTCTCGCGGGCGCTGTTGCAAGCGTCGCCGCCGACATTTGGCAACAGCGGGTTCCGTGGTAATGTCGTCTCATCAAAAAGGGTGAACGATGATGATCAACAACGATATCAATCAGCGCACGGTGCAGACTCCCGCCAACAGCTTCCCAACCGAAGGCTTCGACGACGCGGCCGAGGCCGTCACCCGCCTCGCCGCGATCTACGAGGCGAACACGTCGTTCCTGCGCGATGCGTTCGCGCGCTATCGCCGCAACGAGCAGTTCGACCATCGCGTGCGCGCCTGTTATCCGTTCGTGCGCGTGCGTACCGAGGTCAACACGCACGTCGATTCACGCCGCTCGTACGGTTTCGTCGCGGGGCCGGGCGTGTTCGAGACGACCGTCACGCGGCCAGACCTGTTCGGCAACTACTATCGCGAGCAACTGCGGCTGCTGGCGAAGAATCATCACGTGCAGATCGAAGTCGGTGTGTCGGACCAGCCGATTCCGATTCATTTCGCGTTCGCCGAGGGCATCCACCTCGAAGGCGATCTGGACCGCGAGCGCCTGTTCCTGATGCGCGACATCTTCGATATACCGGACCTCGCGCTGCTCGACGACCGCATCGTCAACGGCACGTACGAGCCGCTGCCGGGCGAGCCGCATCCGCTCGCGTTGTTCACGGCGGCGCGCGTCGATTTTTCACTGCATCGGCTGAAGCACTACACGGCGACCTCGCCGACGCATGTGCAGAACTACGTGCTGTACACCAACTACCAGTTCTATATCGACGAATTCGTCAAGCTCGGCCGGGGCATGATGGCCCGTACCGACGACGAGGAATTGCGCGCCTATCGCAGCGAATACACGTCGTTCGTCGAGCCCGGCGACGTCATCACCTACAACGAGAATCTCGGCGAGCAGGCGCAGGAGGGCACGCTGCCGCCACGTCTGCCGCAGATGCCGGCCTATCACCTGAAACGCGCGGACGGCAGCGGCATCACGATGATCAACATTGGGGTCGGGCCGTCGAATGCGAAGACCATCACCGATCACATCGCGGTGCTGCGTCCGCATGCGTGGATCATGCTCGGCCACTGCGCGGGACTGCGCAACACGCAGCGTCTCGGCGACTACGTGCTCGCGCACGGCTATGTGCGCGAAGATCATGTGCTCGATGCCGATCTGCCGCTGTGGGTGCCGATTCCGGCGCTCGCCGAAGTGCAGGTCGCGCTCGAGCGCGCGGTCGCGCAGGTCACGCAGCTCGACGGCGTCGAGCTGAAGCGCGTGATGCGCACGGGCACGGTGGCGAGCGTCGACAATCGCAACTGGGAGCTGCGCGATCATCGCGAGCCGGTGCAGCGGCTGTCGCAAAGCCGTGCAATCGCGCTCGATATGGAAAGCGCGACGATCGCCGCGAACGGTTTCCGCTTCCGCGTGCCTTACGGCACGTTGCTGTGCGTGTCGGACAAGCCGCTGCACGGCGAGCTGAAGCTGCCGGGCATGGCCGATCAGTTCTATCGCGCGCAGGTCGATCAGCATCTGCAGATCGGCGTGAAGGCGATGGAACTGCTGCGGATGAATGGGCTGCATCGATTGCATAGCCGCAAGCTGCGCAGTTTCGCGGAAGTCGCGTTTCAGTAACTCAGGCCGAGGCACTGATAAACAGCCCGCTTACGCTGGATGTGCCGCTTTGAAGATGGCTCGCGAGCGACGTCGGAACCAATCTTCGTTGGTTGTCGAGGTGACGCTCGCCGGCTCAACCCTGCCCGAAACCGGGTCAACCCGATCAAGCTCCCCGCCGCCAGCAGCCACAGCGGATGAATCCGCGTCTTCGTCGCCATCACGGCCGTGAACGCAGTAATCGCCCACGCTATCGCGGTCGGATTCGACGCGCGTGCGATCAGCGCCGCGCTCGCCGCGACGAGGCCGGCCGTCACCGGCACGAGTCCCAGCTGCGCAAAGCGGCGCCAAGGACGGTCCTTGAAGCGGTCCCACGCATACAGCGCGAGGATCGTCAGGAGCGACGACGGCCCGAACTTCGCAATCGACGTGACGAGCATGCCGGCCCAGCCGGCCACATGCCAGTCGATCAGCGTGACGATCATCTGGTTCGGGCCGGGCGCGGCTTGAGCGAGCGCGAACAGCGCGCTGAACTCGCTGGCCGGCATCCAGTGATGCACGTCGACCACCTGCCGCTGCATCTCCGGAAGGATCGTATTGCCGCCGCCGAACGCGAGCAGCGACAGCTGACTAAAAATCGCCGCAAGGGAATCGAGCATGTCGTTCATCGCGCGCTCCTTGCAGCAAGATAAATGCTGAGCGGCGTGAGCACGAGCATCGTCGGCAGCAGCGGCAGTCGCAGCATCGACGAGTGCGCGGCGCGCGAGCGCGGCTTCGGGTGAGGTGAGTTCGTTCAGATTGCGAGCTTCGAGTACCAGCTGAGCACGTTAGCGCCGGACGGCAAGCGTGCAAACGATTTGTTCGCCAATCCGGTTGACAGTCAGCGCGCCGCAAACTGGCCTGCTAAACGAAAGCGGGCAGCCCGAAGGCTGCCCGCCATGTGCGCGACGATGGGCATCGTGCTACGCGCAATGCGAGGCGCGCAGCCTCTTGCCATCACAGGTAGAACATCCGGTCTTCTTCCGACTTGACCGGATGAACTTCGCCTTCCTCGCGGTCTTCGTAGAACTTGAGCACCGCTTCGAGCACCTGGTCCGGATTGTCGATCACCTGCATCAGATCGATGTCGGTCGGATTGATCAAACCCATCGGAATCAGAGCGCTCTTGAACCACGCGAGCAGACCTTCCCAGAACTCGGCGCCGACCAGAATGATCGGCACATGGCGCGACTTCTTGGTCTGGATCAGCGTGAGCACTTCGGCCAGTTCGTCGAGCGTGCCGAAGCCGCCGGGCATCACGATCACCGCGTCCGAGTTCTTCACGAACGTGACCTTGCGCGTGAAGAAATGGCGGAAGCGCAGCGAGATGTCCTGCCACTGGTTGCCCGACTGCTCGTGCGGCAACTCGATGTTCAGACCGACCGAAGGCGCCTTGCCCGCATGCGCGCCCTTGTTGGCCGCTTCCATGATGCCGGGGCCGCCGCCGGAGATCACCGCGAAGCCAGCATCCGACAATTTGCGCGCGATCTGCGTGGCGAGTTTGTAGTACGGCGAGTTCGGTTTCAGGCGCGCCGAACCGTAGATGCTGACCGCCGGGCGAATCTCCGACAGGTACTCGGTCGCCTCGATAAACTCTGCCATAATCGTGAACATCTGCCACGATGCGCGGGCTTTCTTGGCCGTTGCGCGCTCTTGATCTGCGAGCGATCGCAGACTCGGAATCACTTTTCTCTTAGTCATAATGCCTGAAGAACGAAGCCTTGAAGGTAAGACCCTGCTGTTGGTCGACGGTTCGAGTTATCTGTACCGGGCCTACCATGCGATGCCTGATCTGCGCGGTCCCGAGGGTGGCCCGACGGGTGCGCTCTACGGGATGATCAACATGCTGCGGCGCATGCGCAAGGAAGTCACAGCAGAGTATAGCGCGTGCGTGTTCGACGCCAAGGGCAAAACGTTTCGCGACGACTGGTATCCGGAATACAAGGCGAACCGTCCGTCGATGCCGGAAGATCTTGCCCGTCAGATCGAGCCGATTCACGTCGCGGTGCGTGCGCTCGGCTGGCCGCTGCTGATGATCGATCGCGTCGAAGCGGATGACGTGATCGGCACGCTGTGCACCGAAGCGGAAAAGCTCGGCATGAACGTGGTCGTGTCGACCGGCGACAAGGACCTCGCGCAGCTCGTGTCGAACCGCGTGACGCTCGTCAATACGATGACCAACGAAACGCTCGACCGCGACGGCGTGGTCGCGAAGTTCGGTGTGCCGCCGGAGCGCATCATCGATTATCTGTCGCTGATCGGCGATACCGTCGACAACGTGCCGGGCGTCGAGAAGTGCGGTCCGAAAACCGCGGTCAAATGGCTGACGCAATATGAGTCGCTAGATGGCATCGTCGGGCATGCGAGCGAGATCAAGGGCGCGGTCGGCGAGAATCTGCGCCGCGCGCTGGACTTTTTGCCGATGGCGCGCAAGCTCGTCACAGTCGAGCGTCATTGCGATCTGACCGGGCACATCGTGTCGATCGAGGAGAGTTTGCCGAGCCTTCCCGAATCGCGCGAAGAGTTGCGCGAGGTGTTCACGCGCCACGGCTTCAAGACGTGGCTGCGCGAAGTCGAAATCGCCGATGCGGTCGAAGGTCCGGAAACCGACGTGCCCCCCGCGTTGTCCGTCGATCACGAGCGCCACTACGAGACCGTGCAAACATGGGAGCAGCTCGACGCGTGGCTCGACAGGATCAATGCGGCCGAGCTGACCTCGTTCGATACCGAGACCACGTCGCTCGATCCGATGATCGCGCAGATCGTCGGCTTGTCGCTGTCGGTCGAAGCGGGCCGCGCCGCGTATGTGCCGCTCGCGCATCGCGGCCCCGACGCGCCGGTGCAGCTGCCGCGCGACGAAGTGCTCGCGAAGCTCAAGCCGTGGCTCGAAAGCGCCGGCCACAAGAAGGTCGGCCAGCATCTGAAGTACGACGAACAGGTGCTCGCGAATTACGGCATCGAAATACGCGGCGTCGAGCATGACACGCTGCTCGAGTCGTACGTGCTTGAATCGCATCGCACGCACGACATGGACAGCCTCGCGCTGCGTCATCTCGGCGTGAAGACGATCAAGTACGAAGAGGTCGCGGGCAAGGGCGCGCAGCAGATCGGCTTCGACGAAGTCGCGCTCGACAAAGCCGCCGAATATGCGGCCGAAGACGCAGACATCACGCTGCGTTTGCATCAGGCCTTGTATCCGCAGATCGCCGCGGAGAAGTCGCTCGACCACGTGTATCGCGAGATCGAAGTGCCGACTTCGCGCGTACTGCGCAAGATGGAGCGGACCGGCGTGCTGATCGACGCGGAGAAACTGCGTCAGCAGAGCAGTGAGATCGCCACGCGTCTGATCGAACTCGAAGGCAAGGCGTACGAACTGGCCGGCGGCGAATTCAACCTCGGCTCGCCAAAGCAGATTGGTCAGATTTTCTTCGAGAAGCTCGAACTGCCGGTCATCAAGAAGACGCCGAGCGGTGCGCCTTCCACCGACGAAGAGGTGTTGCAGAAGCTCGCCGAAGACTATCCGCTGCCGAAGATTCTGCTCGAACATCGCGGCCTGTCGAAACTGAAGTCGACCTATACCGACAAGCTGCCGCGCATGGTCAATCCGCACACCGGCCGCGTGCATACGAACTACGCGCAGGCCGTCGCGGTGACGGGGCGGCTCGCATCGAACGATCCGAACCTGCAGAACATTCCGGTGCGTACCGGCGAAGGTCGGCGCATCCGCGAGGCGTTCATCGCGCCGCTCGGGCACAAGCTCGTTTCCGCCGATTATTCGCAGATCGAATTGCGCATCATGGCCCACATCTCGGGCGACGAATCGTTGTTGCGCGCGTTTTCGCAGGGCGAGGACATTCACCGCGCCACCGCGTCGGAAATCTTCAGCGTGACGCCGCTCGAAGTGTCGAGCGATCAGCGGCGCGTCGCGAAGGTCATCAACTTTGGGCTCATCTACGGCATGAGCGCGTTCGGACTCGCGTCGAACCTCGGCATCACGCGCGACGCGGCGAAGATTTATATCGACCGCTACTTCGCGCGCTATCCCGGCGTCGCGCGCTATATGGACGAGACGCGTTTGAGCGCGAAGGCGAAGGGCTACGTCGAAACGGTGTTCGGCCGTCGTCTGTGGCTGCCCGAGATCAACGGCGGCAACGGTCCGCGCCGCCAGGCCGCCGAGCGTGCCGCGATCAACGCGCCGATGCAGGGCACCGCGGCTGACCTGATCAAGCTTTCGATGATCGCCGTGCAGAACTGGATCGAAGACTCGAAGATCGGCACGCGGATGATCATGCAGGTGCATGACGAACTGATTCTCGAAGTGCCCGACGCTGAGTTGTCCGAAGTCCGCAAGCGCCTGCCAGAACTGATGTGCGGCGTCGCCGCGCTGAAGGTGCCGCTCGTCGCCGAGGTCGGTGCGGGCCTGAACTGGGAGGAAGCGCATTGACATGCCCGTGACATGCGCACGATAACGTCGTGCGCATGTGACACATGGGTTTTGGCGACTTGTGACTTCTTAGGCGGGTCGAGGACAATCGGTTCAGGACGGCGCATTCATGCGCAGCGTCGCGACAGATAATTCATCGGCTACACGGAGAAGTGCAATGCATCGATTTATCGTCGTTGGCGGAGGTGCGGGAGGATTGGAACTGGCGACGCGTCTTGGCGATCGCTATGGGGCCGACAAGAAGGGGCGCAGCGCGCAGGCCCAGGTGACGCTGGTCGACCGCTATCCGACACATATCTGGAAGCCGCTGCTGCACGAGGTGGCGGCGGGCAGCATGGACCCGTTCACGCAGGAGCTCCCGTACGCGGCGCAGGCGCGCTGGCATGGCTTCGCATTCCAGCAAGGCGACCTGACCGCACTCGACCGCACGAACCGACGCATTACGCTCGGCACCGTGCTGGACGACGACGGCGCTGAACTGCTGCCCGAACGCGAGCTCGAGTACGACACGCTGATCATCGCGATCGGCAGTACCACGGCCTTCTTCGGCGTCAAGGGAGCGGCCGAATTCTCCATTGCACTGGATACGGTTAGCGAGGCAGAGCGTTTCCGCAAGCGCCTGATCGCGGCGTGCATGCGCGCCGAGCATCAGGCACACGAGCCCGTCGAGTCGAGACCGGGACCCGGCACGTGGACGTCCAGCGAGCCGCGCATTCAGGTGGCGATCGTCGGCGGCGGCGCGACGGGGGTCGAGTTGTCGGCGGAGTTGCGCAATACCGCGCAGGTGTTGTCCGCGTATGGCTTGCACAAGCTCGATCCGCGGCATGACGTCGGCATCGTGCTGATCGAGGCGGGGCCGCGCATTCTGCCCGCGTTGCAGGAGCGCGTTTCCACGGCCACCGCCGAATTGCTGACCAGGCTCGGCGTGAAGCTGATGATCGGCGAGACGGTGGCCGAGGTCGCGCCGGGCTACATCCGCACCGCGAGCGGTCACACCGTGCGGGCCGATCTGACCGTGTGGGCGGCGGGCATCAAGGCGCCGGCGGTGCTCGGTCAGCTCGACGGCTTGCCGGTCAACCGGCTCGGCCAGCTGGTCGTGCGCCGTACGCTGCAAACCGGGATCGACGACAACATCTTCGCGCTCGGCGACTGCGCGGCCTGCGAGTGGCCGGGCAACGAGCGCAACGTGCCGCCGCGCGCGCAGGCCGCGCATCAGCAGGCGAGCTTTCTGATGAAAGGACTGGCGGCGCGCCTCAACAACAGGCCACTACCGGAATTCACTTATCGCGACTTCGGCTCGCTGGTCTCGCTCGGCCACTTCAGCGCGGTCGGCAATCTGATGGGCGGGGTGATTGGCGGCAATATGCTGATCGAAGGGCTGTTCGCGCGCTTCATGTACATGTCGCTGTACCGGCTGCATATCGCGGCGCTGCACGGCTATCCGCGCATGGTGCTCGACACCTTCGCGCATTGGTTGCGCCGTACCACGCTGCCGCGCGTCAAGCTGCACTGACGCGCGCGGACGATCTCCTCAGTTGAATGTGCAACGGGATGCGCGCAAGGCGTATCCTGTTGCCTCTAACAATACTTCGAGGAGCGCCCCATGCTGAAGCCTGAAGTCGACTGTCTGATCCCGCACGTTCCTTTCGATCGGCGCACCTTCATCAAGGCGACGCTGGGCTCCGGCTTCGCGGCGGCGGTGCTGCCGGTCTCGGCGCAAACCATTCATACCGACAGCGACGGCCTCGAAGCAGGGGAGGTGGCGTTCCATTCGCTCGGCACGCTGATACCGGCCTACCGCGCGCAGCCGAAGGGCAAGACGCATCTGCCGGTGATCCTCGTCGTGCATGAGGCCTTCGGCGTGCACGAGCATATCGCCGACGTCTGCCGCCGCTTCGCGAAACTGGGCTATCTGGCGATCGCGCCGGACCTGTTCGAGCGCGAGGGCGATCCGACCGTCTACACGAGCATCCAGCAACTGAGCGAGCAACTGCTCAGCAAGGTACCCGACGAGCAGGTGCTGGCCGACCTCGACGCAGCCGTCGCGTGGGCCGGCGAAAACGGCGGCGACCTGAACCGGCTCGGCGTGAACGGCTTCTGCTGGGGTGGGCGCATCTCGTGGCTCTATGCCGAACACAATCCGCGCGTGAAGGCGGGGGTCGCCTGGTACGGTCGCGTGACCGGCGCGAAGAATGCGATGACGCCGGCCAATCCGATCGATCTCGTCGCTGACCTTCATGCGCCGGTGCTCGGCCTGTACGGGCGCCAGGATCAAAGCAATCCGCAGGACACGCTCGAGCAGATGAAGCAGGCGATCGCGCAAGGGCCGCAAGCAGGACGCGCCTCGCAGTTCGTCGTTTATGACGACGCGGGTCACGCGTTTTTCGCCGATTACCGTCCGAGCTACAGGAAGGCCGATGCCGAGGATGGCTGGCGTCGCGCGCTCGTGTGGTTCAAGCAGCACGGCGTGGCTTGAAGCGCTGCTCGAATTCCTCGCGTCTGGTTACGACTTGCGGCGGCTCGCGCTCAAGGTTTCGCCCCCGTCGCCACCGGCCGTTTCGGGTCGGAACTCCATTCGCTCCAGGAGCCCGCGTACAACGCTGAACCATGCAGGCCGGCAACCTCCATCGCAAGCGAATTGATGCAGGCGGTCACGCCCGAGCCGCATTGCAGCACCACGTGTTCGGGCGGCGTGTCGCCGAGCAGCGCGTGGAATTCCTCACGCAGTGCGTGCGCCGGCTTGAAGCGGCCGTCGGGGGTCAGGTTGTCCTTGAAGAAGCGGTTCAGCGCGCCCGGGATATGGCCGCCGACGCGGTCGAGCGTCTCGTTTTCGCCGCGATAGCGATCGGCCGCGCGCGCATCGACGACGATTCGCTCCTTCGAACCTAGATTGCGCTCGACCGCCTGGGTATCGATAGTCACGGCGAGCGGCGCGGCTGCCTTGAAGTCGCCGGTGTTCTGCGCGGGCACGTCCTGCGTCAGCGGTTGGCCGGCCGCTTCCCATGCCTGCAGCCCGCCGTCGAGCAGCGCGACCGCGTCGTGACCGAGCCAGCGCAAAAGCCACCAGACGCGCGCTGCGTACATGCCGCCTTGTGCGTCATATGCGACGACCTGTTGACCTTGCTTCAGTCCCCGCGACTCCAGCGTTTCGACGAGCCGCGCGCGATCGGGCAGCGGATGCCGGCCGTTCGAGCCGTTCTTCGGCCCGGACAGATCGCGATCGAGATGCAGATAGTGCGCGCCCGGCAGATGGCCGGCCAGCCAGGCTTTCTCGCCCGCGTCGGTATCGGCGAGGTCGAACCGGCAGTCGATCACGAACACGCTGCCCGGCGCGGCCGTGAGCCGCTCGGCAAGATTGGTCGCGGAGATCAGGGTGGTGTAATGAGTGTGGGGCATGAGCGTCTCCTCGATACGGGCGATGGCGGCTGCGGGCCGCGTCGTTCACGCGGCTGGCGCATGGCCGGTCTATATCGGTAGTCTAAACAAAAAAAGACGGGTCGAAGCCCGTCTTTCCTTGAGTCGATCGATGCGCCACGCGGCGCGGATCAGATCGTGCCGAGTTCGCGCCGCAGAAACTCGTGGAAGTGCTGCATACCGTCTTCCATCGGGCTCTGATACGGTCCGACCTGTGATTCGCCGCGCTCCATCAACGCGAGGCGGCCGGCGTCCATGCGCTCGGCGATCTCGTCGTCTTCGCGGGCTGTCTCCATATAGGCGGCGCGCTCGGCTTCGACGAAGTCGCGCTCGAACAGCGCGATTTCCTCGGGGTAATAGAACTCCACCACGTTGGTGGTCTTCTGCGGACCGCGCGGAATCAGCCACGACACGACCAGCACGTGCGGATACCACTCGATCATGATGCCCGGGTAGTACACCATCCAGATCGCGCCGAACTCGGGCGGATTGCCGTCGCGAAAGCGCAGCACTTCGTCGTGCCACCTGCGATACGTCGGGCTGCCCGGTTGCTCGAGCGCCTTGTGCACGCCGACCGTCTGCACGCTGTACCAGTCGCCGAACTCCCACGTCAGATCGTCGCAATTGACGAAGCTGCCGAGGCCCGGATGGAACGGTGCGACGTGATAGTCCTCCAGATAGACCTCGATGAAGGTCTTCCAGTTGTAGTTGCACTCATGGACTTCGACGTGATCGAACATGAAGCCCGAGAAATCGAAATGGCGCTTGGTGCCGAGGCGTGCGAGATCTTTCGCGACATCCCGACCTTGAGCCTCGAACAGCAGACCCTGCCAGTTCTGCAGTGGCGTGGCGCCGAGATTCAGGCACGGGTTGTCGGCGAAATGGGGCGCGCCGAGCAGCTCGCCCTTCAGGTCGTACGTCCAGCGATGCAGCGGACAGACGATGTTCTGCGTCTGGCCGCGGCCGTTGAGCATGATGGCTTGCCGGTGGCGGCACACGTTCGACAGCAACTCGACTTGCGACTGCTGGTTACGGACGAGTACCCGCCCCTCGCGTTCGCTGGGCAAGGCAAAATAATCCCCCGCTTCGGGCACCATGAGATCGTGGCCGATGTAGCGAGGACCTTTCTTGAAAAGGGTGTCGATTTCGCGCGTAAGAAGCGCTTCGTCAAAGTAAGCCGTGACTGGCAGCTGGCTGTGAACAGACCGCAACTGCAATGCATTGCTCAGATTGGACATTCCCACTCCCGATGAAGACGTGAAAGCAGTGAACAACCCAACCATCGAAGATTCGATTTAGGGAGCCCGCAATTATACCCGTTTCCCTGTGACAGGGGCACTTAAGTCCCTGATTTGGGTTAAAAATGTCAAGAAAGTTCGGCATTTTCGCCGCAGACCTCGAGCTTTTTTTCTGCGAGACTTCAGGGTCGAAGCGGGGCAAGGGTGGGCATCGGACAGGCTCGAAGCGAGACAGCACGGCGGGGCGCAGGCCGGCGAGCGGATCGAAAATGTCGCTTTTGCCGTAGAATGTCCGACTTGTTTTAATTTTGCGACTATTCATGGCGAAGACCGCATCGAACGATTCCGCCGCCGCACCAGCCGAAAGCGGCGATAGCGCGCCGCTGCCGGCGAACTACGAGGCCGCGCAGACCGAACTGGAAGAGCTCGTCGCGCGCATGGAAGGCGGCAGTCTGAGCCTCGAGGAATCGCTGGCCGCTTACCGTCGCGGGGCGACACTTGTCGCATTCTGTCAACAGCAGCTCGAAAAGGTCGAGCAGCAGGTGCGGGTCCTCGATGGCGAGACCCTCAAGCCGCTGCCCATGAATACCGCAGGAACAGCCGCGACTGAGAGCGGGGACGACCTATGACATTCGAACAATGGACGCGCTCGGTGCTCGAACGCGTCGAAACGGCTCTGGAACACTATCTGCCGGCCGAGACGACCGAACCCGCCAGGTTGCACGAGGCGATGCGCTATGCGGTGCTCGGCGGCGGCAAGCGGGTGCGGCCGCTCCTGTGCCACGCGGCCGGCGAGCTGACCGGCGCGCGTGCCGAATGCCTCGATGCGGCGGCGGCGGCGCTGGAAATGATTCACGTGTACTCGCTCGTGCACGACGACATGCCCTGCATGGACGACGACGAACTGCGCCGCGGCAAGCCGACGGTCCACGTCAAGTATGACGAAGCGACCGCGCTGCTGGTTGGCGACGCGCTGCAGTCGCAAGCATTCATCGTGCTCACGTCCGACGTACTCGGCCGGCCGCAGCAGGCCTCGCTCGTACGCGAACTCGCGCTCGCAAGCGGCTCGATCGGCATGTGCGGCGGCCAGGCCATCGATCTGGCGAGCGTCGGCCACACGCTGACCCGCCCGCAGCTCGAGACCATGCATCGCATGAAGACCGGCGCGCTGCTGCGCGCGGCCGTGCGCATGGGCGCATTGGCCGGCGAGACGCCGGACGCGCAGGGTCTGGCGTCGCTCGACGCCTACGCCGCCGCGGTCGGTCTTGCGTTTCAGGTCGTCGACGACATTCTCGACGTCACGACCGACTCCGCAACGCTCGGCAAGACCGCCGGCAAGGACGCGAAGGACGGCAAGCCGACCTACGTGTCGATTATTGGGCTCGACGCGTCGCGCGCGCTCGCGGCGCAACTGCGCGGCGACGCGCACGCCGCGCTCGCGCCGTTCGGCGCGCGCGCGCAGCGTCTTGCCGAACTGGCCGACCTGGTGGTGAACCGGGTCAGCTGAACGCGAAAGCCCGCCGCCGCGCACCCTCCATCCCCGGGGTGCATGTATGAAGTGCGGGCGCGTAAGTTTTCCTACAATGGAACGACGATGTACGACTTGCTGAAAACCATCGACGACCCGGCAGCCCTGCGCCGCCTCGATCGCCGCCAATTGCAACCGCTTGCCGACGAGTTGCGTGCCTTCGTGCTCGACAGCGTATCGCAGACGGGCGGCCATCTCTCGTCCAACCTCGGCACGGTCGAGTTGACCATCGCGCTGCACTACGTCTTCGATACGCCGCACGACCGGATCGTCTGGGACGTCGGCCATCAGACCTATCCGCACAAAATCCTGACCGGTCGTCGCGACCAGATGCACACGCTGCGTCAGTTGGGCGGCATCTCGGGCTTCCCGAAGCGCGACGAATCGGAATACGACACCTTCGGCACCGCGCACTCGAGCACGTCGATTTCGGCCGCGCTCGGCATGGCGATCGCGAGCAAGCTGCAAGGCGACAACCGCATGGGCATCGCCGTGATCGGCGACGGCGCGATGACGGCCGGCATGGCCTTCGAGGCAATGAACAACGCGGGCGTCGAAGACGACGTGCCGCTGCTCGTGATCCTCAACGACAACGACATGTCGATCTCGCCGCCGGTCGGCGCGCTGAATCGCCATCTCGCGCGTCTGATGTCTGGGCGCTTCTATGCGGCCGCGCGCGCGGGCGTCGAGCGCGTGCTGCGCGTCGCGCCGCCGGTGCTCGATCTCGCGCGCAAGCTCGAGGAGCACGCGAAGGGCATGATCGTGCCGGCTACGCTGTTCGAAGAGTTCGGCTTCAACTACATAGGGCCGATCGACGGTCACGATCTCGATTCGCTGATTCCGACGCTGCAAAACATCAAGGAACTGCGCGGGCCGCAATTCCTGCACGTGGTCACGAAGAAAGGCCAGGGCTACAAGCTGGCCGAGGCTGATCCGGTGCTGTACCACGGCCCCGGCAAGTTCAATCCGGCCGAGGGTATCAAACCGGCCGCGACGCCGTCGAAAAAGACCTACACGCAGGTGTTCGGCGAGTGGCTGTGCGACGCGGCCGAGCTCGACTCGCGCGTGATCGGCATTACGCCGGCAATGCGTGAAGGCTCGGGCATGGTCGAGTTCGAAAGGCGCTTCCCGGATCGTTACTTCGACGTCGGCATCGCCGAGCAGCACGCGGTGACGTTCGCGGGCGGCCTTGCCGCGGACGGCATGAAGCCGGTCGTCGCGATCTATTCGACCTTTCTGCAACGCGCGTATGACCAGCTGATTCACGACGTCGCGCTGCAAAACCTGCCGGTGGTGTTCGCAATCGATCGTGCGGGTCTCGTTGGTGCGGACGGCGCGACGCATGCGGGCGCGTACGACCTCGCGTTCATGCGGTGTATTCCGAACATGACCGTGATGGCGCCGTCGGACGAAAACGAGTGCCGCCAGATGCTGTACACCGCGTTGCAGCAGTCGCATCCGACCGCTGTGCGCTACCCGCGCGGCGCGGGTACCGGGGTCGCAACGGTCAAGCAGATGGCCGCGTTGCCGCTCGGCAAGGGCGAAGTGCGTCGCGAGACGTCGGCGCCGGCCGGCAAACGCATCGCGATTCTCGCGTTCGGCACGATGGTCGCGCCGTCGCTCGCGGCCGCCGAACAACTCGACGCCACCGTCGCGAACATGCGCTTCGTGAAGCCGCTCGACACCGAACTCGTGCGCAAGCTGGCCGAGACGCATGACGCGATCGTCACCGTCGAGGAAGGCTGCATCATGGGTGGCGCGGGTTCGGCGTGCGTCGAAGCCCTGCTCGCAAGTGGGGTTATGCGTCCCGTACTACAATTGGGCCTCCCCGATCGGTTCATCGATCACGGGGACCCGGCCAAGCTGCTCGCCGCGTGCGGTCTCGACGCCGCGGGTATCGCCCGGTCGATCCGCGAACGCTTCCTTGCGAGCGGCGCGGTCGGCGGTCAGTCGTCCGTGAAGCGCGTCGCGTAAAGCGCTGTCGGCTGTCGTGCCGTCGTAGGTGCGACTCATGCCGCCGTCATGCGACGGCGGCTTCGGCAATCTCCAGTTTGAACCGACGGGTGTTGCGGCCCGTCACCCAACGCCGGCGCGAGCCGGCGTTCGCCGTTGCGCGCACTGATCCGCATGGCCGATGGATGCCTCGCACTCGCTGCGCGATAGTCGCCGATGCAGCGAGACCTTGGCGCAGCCCGGCGCTTTCCAGAAAGGACAAAAGAATGAATCAGATGAATCCCGCTTTCGTGATGCCCGACGTGCAAAGCACCCCCGACACGCGCCAGATTCCGATCCAGCGGGTCGGCGTGAGGGGCGTGCGTCATCCGTTGACGATTCGCACGCAAGGTGGCGAAGTGCAGCCGTCGGTCGGCACGTGGAATCTCGACGTGCATCTGCCGGCCGAGCAGAAGGGCACCCACATGTCGCGCTTCGTCGCGTTGCTCGAAGAGAACAAGGCGCCGCTCGAACCGGCCACGTTCCGCACGATGCTCGCGGCTATGCTCGAAAAACTCGAGGCCGAGGCGGGCCGCATCGAAGTGTCGTTCCCGTACTTCGTGAACAAGACCGCGCCGGTGTCGGGCGTGCAGAGCTTGCTCGATTATGAAGTCACGCTGACCGGCGAGACCCGCCATGGCGCGACGCGGGTGTTCCTGAAGGTGCTGGTGCCGGTCACGAGCCTGTGCCCGTGCTCGAAGAAGATCTCGCAGTACGGCGCGCACAATCAGCGTTCGCACGTGACGATCGATGCCGAGCTGAGCGGCGACGTCGCTGTCGAAGAGTTGATCCGTATCGCCGAGGAAGAAGCGTCGTGTGAACTGTGGGGCCTGCTCAAGCGCCCGGACGAGAAGTTCGTCACCGAGCGCGCGTATGAAAATCCGAAGTTCGTCGAAGACCTCGTGCGCGACGTTGCCCAGCGTCTGAATGCCGACGAGCGCATCGTCGCGTATGTGCTCGAAGCGGAGAACTTCGAGTCGATTCACAATCACAGCGCGTATGCGGTGATCGAGCGGGACAAGCGCCTTGCCTGATACGTTCCTGATCGCTCCACGCCGTTTCGTTGCGAAAGCATTGAAGCAAAAAAGCCGCTTGTAAAGCGGCTTTTTGTCCTCTTGGGGCGGCGGTTCAGTGCGCGAGCGACGTCAGATCCCAACGCGGCTTCACGGTGAACGCGTAGTCGTGGCCGGCCTGTTCGGGCCAGCGTTGCAAACGCAGCGCGCCGGCCAGCGCGATCATCGCCCCGTTGTCCGTGCACAGCGACAGGTCCGGGTAGTGGACGTAGAAATTGCGCTTCTGCGCGGCGGCCGACAGCGCTTCGCGCAATTGCCGGTTCGCGCCGACGCCGCCCGCCACCACCAGCCGGTTCAGCTTCGTGCGCTTGAGCGCCGCTAGAGATTTCGCGGCCAGCACGTCGACGGCGGCATCGACGAAACCGCGCGCGAGGTCGGCCTTGGCCTGCTCGCAGATGTTCGCACCGCCCAGCCGGTTCGCGTGCGTGAGCACGGCGGTCTTCAGGCCGCTGAAGCTGAAATCGAGGTCGCCGGAATGCAGCATCGGGCGCGGCAGCACGACTGCGCCGGGTGTACCGAACTCGGCCATGCGCGAGACTTCGGGGCCCCCCGGATAGCCGAGGCCCAGCAGCTTGGCGGTTTTGTCGAAGGCTTCGCCGGCGGCGTCGTCGAGCGTCTCGCCGAGCGTCTCGTAGAAGCCGACGGCCGTCACGCGCATCAACTGCGTGTGGCCGCCCGAGACCAGCAGCGCGACGAACGGGAACGGCGGCGGCTCGTCGACGAGCAGCGGCGACAGCAGATGCCCTTCGAGATGGTGAATGCCCACGGTCGGCTTGTTCCACGCCATCGCCAGCGAATTCGCGACGCTCGCGCCGACCAGCAGCGCGCCCGCGAGCCCGGGCCCTTGCGTGTAAGCGATCGCGTCGATGTCGCCGCGCGCGACGCCGGCGCGCTCCATCACCTCTTCGAGCAGCGGCAGCGCGCGGCGGATATGGTCGCGCGATGCAAGCTCCGGCACGACGCCGCCGTACTCCCGATGCATCGCAATCTGCGAATGCAGCGCGTGCGCGAGCAGGCCGCGCTCCGAGTCGTAGAGCGCGAGACCGGTTTCGTCGCAGGAGCTTTCGATGCCGAGAACGAGCATGATGAATCGCTTGAGACGGGCGCGCGCGTCGCGCGTCCGGAGGTGAAAGGTAAGCCACAAAGTATACCAGCGCGGACAGGCGGCCGCAGGCGGCCGGCTGAGCACGGGCATGGACGCGAGGGCCCGGCAGGTACAATGCGGCCCCATGGAATCCTTCGATATCGCGGTGATCGGCGCGGGCGCGGCCGGCATGATGTGCGCGGCCGTGGCCGGTCAACTCGGCCGGCGTGTGGCGCTGATCGACCACTCGCAGCGTCTCGCGGAAAAAATCCGCATTTCCGGCGGTGGCCGGTGCAACTTCACGAATCTGTATGCGGGGCCGGCCAATTATCTGTCGGCGAATCCGCATTTTTGCCGCTCGGCGCTCGCGCGCTATACGCCGCGCGATTTCATGGCGCTGCTGAAGCAGCATCGCGTGACATGGCACGAGAAGCACAAGGGCCAGCTGTTCTGCGATCAGTCGAGCGACGCGGTCATCGACGTGCTGAAGAACGAGTGCGACGCCGGCGGGGTTGCATGGCGCACGCCGCTGTCGGTCGAAGAGGTGCGCCAGGACGCCGAAGGACAGTTCCTGCTCGGCACGACGGCGGGCACGATCGCCGCCCGTGCGCTCGTGATCGCGACGGGCGGTCTGTCGATCCCGAAGATCGGCGCGACCGATTTCGCGTACCGGATCGCCAGGCAGTTCGGCCACAAGTTGATCGACACGCGTCCCGCGCTGGTTCCGCTGACCTTCGCTCCGGCCGACTGGGAGCCGTTCGCGGCGCTATCGGGCGTGTCGCTTGAAGTACAGCTGTCGACTGGCAATACGAAGACCGGCGCCGAATTCACCGAAGATCTGCTGCTCACGCACCGCGGCCTGTCGGGCCCAGGCGTGCTGCAGATCTCGAGCTACTGGCAGCCCGGCGAGCCGATTCACATCAATCTGCTGCCGGAGCGCGACGCCGCGACTGCGCTCATCGACGCGAAAAGCGGCACGAAGCGGCAGATCGCCAATCTGCTATCGGAATGGGTGCCGCAGCGGCTCGCGCACGTGTGGCTCGACACTCACCAGGTGGCCGCCGAGGCCCGCGTCGCCGATCTGCCGGACAAGGCGCTGCGCGGCATCGGTGAGGCGCTGTCGCGCTGGACCGTCACGCCGAACGGCACCGAGGGTTATCGCAAGGCCGAAGTGACGAGCGGCGGGGTCGATACGCGCGGTTTGTCATCGACCACGATGATGAGCGCGCGGGTGCCGGGCCTCTACTTCATCGGCGAGGCGGTCGACGTGACCGGTTGGCTCGGCGGCTACAACTTCCAGTGGGCGTGGGCGTCGGGTGTCGCGGCGGGCGAGGCGGCGGCCGAATATGCCCGGGGGCTTGACGGCGCAATGGCTTTGTGAGAAAGCTCTGCTATACTCCTGAACCTTTACAAAGTTCCGTTATTGAAAAATGACGACCATCCGCGTAAAAGACAATGAGCCGTTCGAAGTCGCCATGCGCCGTTTCAAGCGCACCATGGAGAAAAACGGCTTATTGACGGAACTTCGCGCTCGCGAGTTTTACGAGAAACCCACAGCCGAACGCAAGCGCAAGAAAGCGGCGGCGGTGAAGCGTCATTTCAAGCGTCTGCGTGGCCAGATGCTGCCAAGGAAGCTCTACTGATTCTGGCGTTGCCCGCTGTACGCGGCGCGGCAGCATCCAAGCCGATGGCGGCACGACAGGTGTCATCATGACAAACCCGGCCCATCGGGCCAACCGGCAGGGTCGCATCCACTACGCAAAATTGCGCCAACCCGCTTGAGGAAGAAGTCCCAAGCGGGTTTTTGTGCTGATGCGGCGGTATCGCCGCCGTCGACCGGCCGGTTTTTCAACTTTTCAACGCAATTCAGGTGAGTGATGAGTCTCAAGGACCGGATCAACGACGATATGAAAGCCGCCATGCGGGCGCGCGAGACCGAACGTCTCGGGACGATCCGCCTGCTGCTCGCCGCGATCAAGCAGCGTGAAGTCGATGAGCGGGTCACGCTCGACGATGCCGCCATAACCTCCGTCATCGACAAGATGATCAAGCAGCGCAAGGATTCGATCAGCCAGTTCGAGGCCGCAGGACGTACGGATCTTGCGGACAAGGAAAAGGCCGAGTTGGCCATTCTTTCCGCGTACATGCCTGAGCAGATGTCCGAAGCGGAAATCGTTGCCGAGGTGCAGGCGGCGGTCGCGCAAACCGGCGCTGCCGGCCCGCAGGACATGGGCAAGGTGATGGGCGTGCTGAAGCCGAAGCTGGCCGGCCGCGCCGACATGACCGCCGTCTCCGCACAGGTCAAGGCCGCGCTCGCTAAGTAACTCTGTCGATTTGTCCGGGTCGCGCGCCTCCTGAAGGCGAGGCGCGGGGCCCGGGCGCGGTGTCGAGCCCGGGCTCCGGGCTTGGATTTTGAAGCTTTCCAGGCAGCGTTATTTACTGTGATCCCACCGTCATTCCTGCAGGACCTGCTCAACCGCGTCGATATCGTCGACGTGGTCGGCCGGTATGTGCAGCTGAAAAAGGGCGGCGCGAACTTCATGGGGCTGTGCCCGTTTCACAACGAGAAGAGCCCCTCGTTTACGGTTAGTCCGACTAAACAGTTTTATCACTGCTTCGGCTGCGGTGCGCATGGTACGGCCATCGGTTTCCTGATGGAACACGTGGGCGCGTCGTTTCCCGAAGCGGTCAACGAGCTCGCGCAATCGGTGGGTCTCACCGTACCGCACGAGCCTTCTCCCGGATATGGCGGCGGCGGTGGTGGCGGAGCTGGCGGCGGCTACGCGCCGGCGGCATCGAAGGCCGTGACAACCGCGCTGTCCGATCTCATGCAGACCGCCTGCGACTACTACCGTAAGCAACTGCGCGGTGCGCCGGGCGCGATCCAATATTTGAAGAAGCGCGGCCTGACCGGCGAAGTCGCCGCGCGCTTCGGTCTCGGCTATGCGCCGGACGGGTGGCAAAACCTCGAGGCGGCGTTCCCGAACTATCGCGACGACGCCCTGGTCGAAGCGGGTCTCGTGATCGTCAGCGAAAAGTCGGACGCGCAGGGTCAGAACCGCCGCTACGACCGCTTTCGCGAGCGGATCATGTTTCCGATCCGCAATGTCAAAGGGCAGGTGATCGGCTTCGGCGGCCGCGTGCTCGACGGCGGCGAGCCAAAGTATTTGAATTCACCGGAAACGCCGCTATTTAACAAGGGCAGCGAGCTGTACGGGCTGTTCGAGGCGCGTCTTGCGATTCGAGAGCAACATTACGTGCTGGTCGTCGAAGGTTATATGGACGTGGTCGCGCTGGCCCAATTGGGCTTCCAGAACGCCGTCGCGACCCTCGGCACCGCTTGCACGCCGATTCATGTGCAGAAACTGATGCGCCAGACCGATACGGTCATCTTCAGTTTCGACGGCGACGCGGCCGGCCGGCGCGCCGCGCGTCGCGCGCTCGATGCGTGCCTGCCGCACGCCGCCGACAACCGGACGATCCGTTTCCTGTTCCTGCCCAGCGAGCATGATCCCGACAGCTACGTGCGCGAGTTCGGCACCGAGGCTTTCGCCGAGCAGGTCGAACGGGCGATGCCGTTGTCGCAGTTCATGCTCAACGAGGTGTTGACCGGCAAGGAGCTCGATCAGCCCGAAGGCAAGGCCCGCGCGCTGTTCGACGCGAAACCGCTGCTGCAGGCGTTGCCGGCCAATGCGCTGCGCGCGCAGATCATGCATATGTTCGCAGACCGGCTCGATGTGCCATTCAGCGAAGTCGCGGCGCTTTGCGAAGTCGACGCGCGGATCGCGGCCGCGTCGCGCAAGGCGCCGGCCCGCAAGGACCGGCGCAGCGTGACCGGCATCGAGGAAAAGACGCTGCGCAATCTGGTGATGTATCCGCGCACGGTCGCGATGCTCGACGAAGCGGCCGAAGAGGCGCTGCTCACCGTGACCCGGCACGGCGAACTGTTCGCGGAAGTGACGACGCACGCGCGAGCCCTAGGCGATTCGGCAGCGTTCCAGTTGTTGTCCGATCTCTTGCGAAATGGCGCGAACGCCCCAACTTTCGAGGAAATCTTTCGCAAAATTCTAGACTATGATGAAAACGTCCGGGATTTGCTGCTGAAAGACCCGCAGGACGCGGCCGTCATCGAGGAACGGCGCGAGCAGGAACGAATTGTCGGCGAGGAGCTGAAAGCCGCGATTTTGAAGATGCGATACGACGCTTATTGCGATCGTCTCGAACAGCTTTCGCGACAGTCGCGGCATACGCCGGAAGAGTTTGCCGAGTTTTCGGAGCTCAACCGGAAGCGGGCCGACATGAAGCGTCAACTCGGGCTGTAGCGGAGAGGCCGAAACCTCGGGTGGTATAATCAAAAGTTTCTAGCGGTTTGTTTTTCAAGGGTTTTCCTAGCAAAGGCGAAAGGCGATGCGATGGCAAAGACGACAGGCGGAAATCATGCAACGGGCTCACGCGCTAAAGAGCGCACCGGAAAAGTTACCGAAGCCAGGCTGACTGCATCCGCCAGAAGAACGTCTGCTGTCAGCGTTGCACCGGCTGCCGGGAAGAAGTCGTCGACCACTGCGGCCGCGCAGGCCGCACCGGTTCGGGCGGCGAAAGCTGTAGCACCGCCGGCTGCCAAGCGGGCGGGTGTCAGAAGCGCAAGGGAAGCGGCTGCCGTTCAGGACGATGCGGTAGCGCGCGTGACTTCAGTATCCACGGTTCAACCGGCTGTTGTCCAACAGCCGGGGGTCGAGACTACAGCCGGTACGGCGAACTCCATGACGAAAAAGCTGAATGAAGTACCCGTCGATGACGATGCAACCCAGACCGAAGAAACCGCTGCCGCCGCACCGGGCAAGCCGGAGAAGGTCAAGGCTCGCGACCGTCGTGCAAAGGAAAAAGCGCTGCTGAAGGATGCGTTCGCGTCGTCGCAGCCTGGCACGGTGGAGGAACTCGAGGAGCGTCGCTCCAAGCTGCGCGCCCTGATCAAGCTCGGCAAGGAGCGCGGCTTCCTCACGTACGCTGAAATCAACGATCACCTGCCGGACAACTTCACCGAGACCGAGGCGATCGAAGGCATCATCAGCACGTTCAACGACATGGGCGTCGCGGTCTACGAACAGGCCCCGGACGCTGAAACGCTGCTGCTCAACGACAACGCGCCCGCGGCTTCGTCAGACGACGAAGTCGAAGAGGAAGCTGAAGTCGCGCTGTCCACCGTCGACTCCGAATTTGGCCGCACCACCGATCCCGTGCGTATGTACATGCGCGAAATGGGCACGGTCGAGCTGCTTACGCGTGAAGGCGAAATCGAAATCGCGAAGCGCATCGAAGACGGCCTGAAGCACATGGTGATGGCGATCTCCGCGTGCCCGACCACGATCGCCGACATTCTCGCGATGGCCGAGCGCGTCGCCAACGACGAAGCGCGCATCGACGAACTCGTCGACGGTCTGATCGACGCCGACGCGGCAGACGCCGACGGCTTCTCCGCGCAGGAGGCGGAAGCGATCGAGAATGAAGACGAGGAAGCCGAGGAAGAGGACGAACAGGACGAGGAAGAAGACGATGGCGCGGCGCAAGCCACCGCCAACGCCGCGCAGCTCGAAGCGCTGCGGCGCGCGTCGCTCGAAAAATTCGCGTCGATCAGCGAATGGTTCGACAAGATGCGTCGCGCGTTCGAGAAGGAAGGCTACAAGTCCAAGTCGTATCTGAAGGCGCAGGAAACCATCCAGAACGAGCTGATGACGATCCGCTTCACCGCGCGTACCGTCGAACGTCTGTGCGACACGCTGCGCGCGCAGGTGGATGAAGTGCGTCAGGTCGAGCGTCAGATCCTGCATACGGTCGTCGACAAGTGCGGCATGCCGCGTGCGGAATTCATCGCGCGTTTCCCGGGCAGCGAGACGGACCTCGAATGGGCCGACAAGATCGTCGCCGAAGGTCACGGGTATAGCGCGATCCTCACGCGCAACATTCCGGCGATCCGCGAACAGCAGCAACGTCTGCTCGATCTGCAGGCGCGCGTGGTACTGCCGCTGAAGGACCTGAAGGAAACCAACCGTCAGATGGCGGCCGGCGAGCTTAAGGCGCGCCAGGCGAAGCGCGAAATGACCGAGGCCAACCTGCGTCTCGTGATCTCGATCGCGAAGAAGTACACGAACCGCGGTCTGCAGTTCCTCGACCTGATTCAGGAAGGCAACATCGGCCTGATGAAGGCGGTGGACAAGTTCGAATACCGTCGCGGCTACAAGTTCTCCACGTATGCGACGTGGTGGATCCGTCAGGCCATTACGCGTTCGATCGCCGACCAGGCGCGCACGATCCGGATTCCGGTTCACATGATCGAAACGATCAACAAGATGAACCGCATCTCGCGTCAGATCCTGCAGGAAACCGGTCTCGAGCCGGATCCGGCGACGCTGGCCGAGAAGATGGAAATGCCGGAAGACAAGATCCGCAAGATCATGAAGATCGCGAAGGAGCCGATCTCGATGGAAACGCCGATCGGTGACGACGACGATTCTCATCTGGGCGACTTCATCGAAGATACGAACACGGTCGCCCCGGCGGATGCGGCGTTGCACGCGAGTATGCGCGACGTCGTCAAGGACGTGCTCGATTCGCTGACGCCGCGCGAAGCGAAGGTGTTGCGCATGCGTTTCGGTATCGAGATGAGCACGGATCACACGCTCGAAGAAGTCGGTAAGCAGTTCGACGTGACGCGTGAGCGAATTCGTCAGATCGAGGCGAAGGCGCTGCGCAAGCTGCGTCATCCGAGCCGTTCGGACAAGCTGAAGTCATTCCTCGAAGGGAATTGACGGCGACGGCCGCGGTTGGCCGCAAATGATGCGATCAAAGGGGCCTCCCGGTCGTTTCGCCGAAGCGAAGCGGTTGCGGAGGCTCCTTTTTCGTGTAGTATGTCGGCCAATCGACGAAACGGGCCCGGCCTTCACGACCGGGTCTTTTTTCTTGGGCTGGACGCCGTGTTGGTTGCAGGCAGTGGACTCATAATCCACCTCCGAAAGGACATCGTGGGTTCGAACCCCACCCGGCCCACCAAAGTATCGAAAAAAGGGTTCCGAATTCCGGAACCCTTTTTTGTTTTTGGGCGGCCTTCGGCTGCCTCAGCTGGGCGACCCAGTGCCCAGCCTCAACCCCGGCGAGCCGCGTCCGTTGCGCCACACACCGCCCGACACCGACCCGCTCGCGCCGGGCCTCGCCCGCGGACGAGGAGGCGCTTAAGCGCGCTCCGCGCCAGCCATAAGCGGTGATCACGCGTAATCAGGGAAACTCCGTGTAAAAGCGGGCGCAACCCCGCCGTTAATTGAATGCGGAAGGCTTGTTGATGCATGCCGTCCGCTTTCAGCGCGGGTCTTGTCACGCGGCGGCCGGCGTCGCAATTCACCTCCGGGCAACGCCCATGCTGAAGGTTTTTTCGAATCGCACGCGCATCTTATAGAGACGTGACAGAGGGTGCTCGCTAAAGCGAGAAATCAGAAGACCGCCGCAATGGCAGTGTCTCAATAGTGAATGCCGATTCGACGCGGTGGGCTCGAACCGTTGCGCTGCCCGGGGGCGGCAGCGATTGCTTGCCTCGGTCAATAAAGATTAGGTGAATAAGCCGTCTTGGTGATTCGATGAGTTAATCGCCCCGCCGGAAACCATTAATTGGCGGGTGCGCGAGCAAGACTGCATTTAACTCTATTAAGTTCCGACGCTCCAAAAATAAATCTCACACGACCCGGAAAACCGTCCCTTCAACCATTTGATTACAAAAAATATCGGCCGGTCTTTTCGTCAATTTGCTCCGACCCGATTACGTCACGCGTATTAAAGCACTGTTGCAAACGCGCAACTTAGAATATTGACGCGTTGCAAATTCGTTTTGGGTGGAGCTGGCGATCCGGCACCTAGATCTTGCAATAAACGGTGGAAAAACAAGAAGTTATCCCCATCGGGTCCAACATTGTTGCGAAATTCGAAAAATCCTGTTGCGTGAATTGCCTGCGTCGGTACCAGGGTGTCCCCCTACACTCACGCTTCGCTTCAAGGGTGCCCGGTCGATCCCCACGGTTCGGCCAAGCGGGCGGCGGCAAATGCGATGCATCGGCTGCTGAAGCAGGTCCTGCTCCCCGTATAAATTTTTCGAATTGGAGTTCCCATGAAAAAGAGTCTCATCGTCGTTTCGGCTGCCGCATCGTTCGCTTCGGTCGCTCACGCACAAAGCAGCGTGACCCTGTACGGTCTGCTCGACGCAGGTCTGACGTACACCAGCAACGTTGCCCACAACTCCAAGTGGGCAGCAGGTAGCGGCGGCATCAACCAGAGCATGTTCGGCCTGCGTGGTTCGGAAGATCTGGGCGGCGGTCTGAAGGCAATCTTCACGTTGGAAAGCGGCTTCAACATCAACAACGGCAAGTACGCTAACAACAACGGCATGTTCAACCGCCAGGCCTTCGTCGGTCTGTCGAGCTCGCAATTCGGTACGGTCACGCTGGGTCGCCAGTACGACGCAGCGCAGGACTACCTGGCACCGCTGACCGCAACGGGCAGCTGGGGCGGCACGTACTTCGCGCACCCGTTCAACAACGACAACCTGAACACCAACGGTGGTCTGTCGGTCAACAACTCGGTCAAGTACTCGAGCGCTAACTACGCTGGCTTCACGTTCGGCGGCACGTACGGCTTCTCGAACCAGGCTGGTGGCTTCGCAAACAACCGTCAGTACAGCTTGGGCGCCGCATACCAGTGGCAAGGCCTGCACCTCGGTGCTGCCTACGCTCAGCAAAACAACCCGGCTGCTAACGCAAGCGGCGCATCGGACGGCGTTCTGGCGAACACCGCGGGCGTGCTGCAAGGCGACTTCCGTCAGCGTCAGTTCGGCGCAGGCGCTTCGTACGGCTTCGGCCCGGCGCTGGTTGGCGTGGCATGGACGCAATCGCGCGTCGACAACCTGGTTGGTGAAGCTCCTGGTCAGCGTCAAGGCCACACCAACAACTACGAAATCAACGGCAAGTACAACGTGACCCCGGCTATGGCTCTCGGCGTCGCGTACACGTTCACCGACGCGCGCGGCTACGGCATCAACGCCGACGGTAACGACATGAAGACCCGTTACCACCAGATCGGCCTGCAGGCTGACTACTCTCTGTCGCGTCGCACCGACGTCTACGCTCAGGCTGTGTACCAGCACGCAATGGGTGACGGCGGCGTGGCTTCGATCTACAGCGGCGACAACACGGTTCCGACCTCGTCGTCGAAGAACCAGACGGCTGCTACGGTCGGTCTGCGTCACCGCTTCTAAGCTTCAGCAGAAGCTGCCTGTAGTACAGAAAGGTGCCGTTCGCGGCACCTTTTTTTATGCGCGCGGCAGACCGGTGAGCCGGTTTCCGTATGCGAGGCGAAAAAAACGGGCGTCCCTGGGGACGCCCGTTTTGCCATGACGACGTGAAACGATTCAGAAAATTGTCCGCAAACCGAGCGCAACGCCGGTCTGGTTGTCGCGGCCCGGCAGTTCGACCGACGCCGCGCCCGACACCTTGTCGAAATCGACGGTGCCGTACACCTCGGTGCGCTTCGACAGCGCGTACTCGGCCAGTGCGACGAACGTGTAGCGATAGCCACTGCCGAGCTGACCAGCGCCGATCGCCGCGTTCGACATGTGGTCGTAGTACGCGGCGCCCGTCAGCGTCAGCGCGCGCGTGGTCTGCCACGTGACGCCGGCGAACGGTCCGTTGTCGATGCGGCCCGAGCCCTTGACGATATCGACGCCCGGCACGAGCGTCTGCTGCGCGAGCGCGCTGTCGACGAAGCCGGTGTCGTCCTTCGAATGCAGATAGCCGACGTACAGCTTCGTCGAGCTGAACGCATAGACCGCGTTCGCGTTGAAGATGGTCTGCTTGTGATTGCTGTTGTCGCTGTTCTGCTGCACGCCGGCCGCGACCGATAGCGGACCCGCCACGTACGACAGCGTGAAGCCGTACATGTTGCCCGCGCCGAGATGGCTTGGCATCTGGCCCGAGAAGCCGCCGCCGCCGGTCGATTCCGAGTTCGTGCCGAATGAGTACATCGCGGCCACCGTCAGGCCTTTGAAAAAAATGCGCCGGACGCGGCGCGCGCCGAGTGGGGCGCCGCCGGGCGCGCCGATGATAGATCACCGTCCGTGCCGCGCCATCGCCGCTCTCGCGCAATGACCTATTGCCATTTTTGACAATTGCGCCGTTCCTGGTGACAAAAATTGACTTTCTCCCAGGCAAGCTTCGAGTAGTCTCGAGCGAATTGACGTATCGGCACGACTTTCGGAGCGACGCCAGCACGCGTTTTACGCGTGCGCTTTCACGCATGAATAGTCCATCTTCCGAATCCATCGCGACCTCGCCAGTCGTTCAGGAGCTGACCGACGAGCAATGGCAGCGGGTCGCGCCGCTGTTACCTGAAACCTTGCATGATGACGGCCCGCGCCGTGGTCGTCCGCCGATCGAAATTCGCCACGTGCTCAACAGCGTGATGTGGGTGCTGCACACGCGCGCGCCGTGGAGCGCAATGTCCGAGCACTACGTCCCGTACCAGACCGCGCATCGCTACTATCTGCGCTGGAAAAAAACGGGCGTGTTGAGCGCGATCATGCTCGCGCTGTTCAAGACCGACGACGCTCTCGAAACGCGCGCGACGCGCAAGGGCGGCGTGCGCGCCGGGTAGCGAGCGCCAGTCGCGCCGCTAGATCTGTTCCCGCCCGTACGCAGCCAGCCGCTCGAGATCGAGCACCTCGATCCGGTTATACGACAGTCGCAAAATCCGCAGCTTCTCGAGGTTCTGCAGCGCCTGATTGATGCGCTGCCGCGACACTCCCGCGAGCAGACCGACTTCTTCCTGTGAAATCGCCAGTGTGCGACCCGTGTCCGGATACAGATCCGGATTGAACAGCTGAGCGAGCGATTGCGCGACGCGTGCGTCCACGTCGAGCAGCCGGGTGTTCTGGATCGACGCGATGAATTCCCCCATCCGGTTGTTCAATTGCCGGATCACGAAGCCCGCGAACGGCAGACTCGATTCGAGCAACGCATGGAAGGTCGCGGACGGCACGAACATCACGAGCGACGGCTGGATCACGGCCACGTCGTATTTGCGCAATTCGCGCTTGATCACGCTGCCTTCGCCGAACCAGCCGCCCGGCGGCACGCCCGACAGTGTGCAGCTGCGGCCCGACGCGTTGTAGATAGCGAGCTTGACGAGCCCCGAGTGCACGCCGATCCAATAGTCGGACGGTTGCTGGCGGCGGGCGATCCACGCACCGCCTTCAAAGTGCTCGGCGTGTGCGCTGGCGAGCACCATCGCCTGATGATCGGCGGCGAGCGCGCGAAACCACGCGCACGCGACGAACAGTCGCGCGAGGTCGGCGGGCGCGACACGTTGGGGCGGCCGGGTGTCGGCGCGGTCAGTCAGCGGAGCGTCGGTCATCGGCGATAAGCGGTTTGGGAGCGGTGCCGGCTGAGCCAGGTCAAGGCGGGGCGTCAGTGGCGCCACTCTGTCATTTGAATGACAGACAGTTCATGACGACAATTGCTAGGCTAGGCCCTGGTTCTTTCATAGAACACGGTCACAACAATCGGCGGCGCGGCCCGCGCCTCAGGAGACGAAGCAATGACACAGCACATGTTCGACGAAGGCCTCGGGCGGCGCGAGGCCAATTATGTCCCGTTGACGCCGATCGATTTCCTCGTGCGCGCAGCGCAAGTGTATGGCGAGCGGCTCGCGATCGTCCATGGGGAGATCCGTCGCAACTGGCGCGAGACCTATGAGCGTGCGCGGCGGCTCGCGAGCGCGCTGCACGAGGCCGGCATCGGCCGCGGCGACACGGTCGCCGCGCTGCTGCCGAACATCCCGCCGATGGTCGAGGCGCACTTCGGCGTGCCGATGGCCGGCGCCGTGCTGAATACACTGAACACGCGGCTCGACGTCGCGACGCTGCTGTTCATGCTGCGCCACGGTGAGGCGAAGGCGCTGATCGTCGACACCGAATACGGCGAGTTCGCGCATCGCGCGGCGCTAGAATTCCCGGAGCTCCGCGTGATCAGCGTGGCCGACGCGCAGCCCGCCGACGCCGCGCAGTTCATTCGCGCGACCGACTACGAGCAGTTCCTGCAAAGCGGTGACCCGTCCTTCGAGTGGACCCCGCCCGCCGACGAATGGGACGCGATCGCGCTGAACTACACATCGGGCACGACCGGTGACCCGAAGGGCGTCGTCTACCATCACCGTGGCGCATATCTGAACGCGCTGAGCAACATTCTCGAATGGGACATGCCGAAGCACGCGGTCTATCTTTGGACGCTGCCGCTGTTCCACTGCAACGGCTGGTGCTTTCCGTGGACGGTGGCCGCCCGCGCGGGCGTCAACGTCTGTCTGCGCAAGTTCGACGCGAAGATCGTGTTCGAGTTGATTCGCCGCGAACACATCACGCATTACTGCGGAGCGCCGATCGTACAGAGTTCGCTCGTGAATGCGCCGGCCGAATGGCGCGGGGGCATCACGCATCGCGTGTCGACGATGGTCGCGGGCGCCGCGCCGCCGCCCGCGGTGATCGCGAAGATGAAGCAGATCGGCTTCGATCTGACGCACGTGTACGGGCTCACCGAAACCTACGGGCCGGCGGCCGTCTGCGCGAAGCAGGACGAATGGGACGCGCTCGACGATCAAATCCGCGCCGACCTGACCGCGCGCCAGGGCGTGCGTTATCACCTGCAGGCGGCGGTCGCGGTGCTCGATGCGGACACGCTCGCGCCGGTGCCGGACGACGGCGAAACGATCGGCGAGATCATGTTTCGCGGCAACATCTGCATGAAGGGCTATCTGAAGAACGAGCGCGCGACCGAAGCGGCTTTCGAAGGCGGCTGGTTCCATACCGGCGATCTCGGCGTGCGCACGGCCGACGGCTATATCCGCATCCGCGACCGCAGCAAGGACATCATCATTTCGGGCGGAGAGAACATTTCGAGCATCGAGGTCGAGGACACGCTGTACCGGCATCCCGCGGTGTCGGTGGCGGCGGTGGTCGCGATGGCCGATCCGAAGTGGGGCGAGGTGCCGTGCGCGTTCATCGAGTTGAAGGAAGGCGCGCAGGTGACCGAGGAGGAAATCATCGCGCACTGCCGGCTGTTTCTGGCCGGCTACAAGTTGCCGAAGGCGGTGCGCTTCGGCGAGTTGCCCAAGACGTCGACGGGGAAGATCCAGAAGTTCGAGTTGCGCGCGCGGATCAAGGCGGAGGGGAAAGGGTAACGCGCCGCGATTACCGCTGATTCAGGGCGGCGCGAGTGGCGCGCATCGAGTCGCGACGGTGCGCGCCGCTTCGTGTTGCCGTCAAATTCCCACCTTGTGCGCGTTAAAAATCAGCCGCAGGCCCAGCGCGGTCACCGCGCTCGCGGCGATCCGATCGATCCACCCCTTCCAGCGCAGATAGATTTCGCGCGGCCGTTGGCTCGAAAAGCACAGTGCGACGATCGTGTACCAGCCCGCCTCGATCGCGAAGATCGCCGGCGGCAGCGCGAAATAGCACCACACCGGCGGATGCTGCGGCAGCAGCGCAGCGAAGATACTGCCGTAATAGACAGCCGTTTTCGGATTGCTGAGCTGCGTGCTCAAGCCGATCCAGAACGACTTGCGCGGATTGCCGCCGCTGCCGGTTTGCGTTTCGCTGAACGCGAGCGGCTTCGCGGCGCCGCGCCAGATTTTCGACGCCAGATAGACCAGGTAGACGCCGCCGGCCACTTTCAGCCCGACGTAGAGCCATTCGACCGTCGCGAGCAGCGTATAGAGCCCGAGCAGCGCGATGCCGCTAAAAAACACACCGCCGATACCCATGCCGAGCGCTGTCGCGAGACCGTCGCCGCGCGACAGACCGATCGCATTGCGTGCGACGATGACGAAGCTGGGCCCCGGACTCATCGCGCCCAATAGCAGCGCGGCGAGGATCGTGAGGATGGCGGTCGAGGCGGGCATGGTCGTGTCTCCTGACGTCGGGCCGATGCCAGATGTTCTGGGCGAATACAGAGTCTCGCATTGTCCGCCAATCGCGCGGCGGAAGCCACGAATACCGAAAACCCGGAAGTCGTGCAATCAGTGAAATTAGAAAAAGTTCTTTGCTGCGGCCAAAATACATCGAATGCTAGAATGACTTTCCATACGCGGAAGCTCCCTCGTCACGACGAGGCGACGCACGACGCGAAACACGGGCGCAATTCGAGCCACGCCGATTTTTCGAGTAGCCGATTCGGTTGATCCCAGCGCTTCAACTCAGGCGCTTTACTTCAGGCGCTTTAATTCAGGATCTGACAGGCATCACTAGCAAATGCGGGTTTTCACGCATTTGCATGGATCGCGTGAATTCGTCGAATTGCTTCCATTCAAATTGAATTACGCACGAGCCTCGCGTTGCTATGCGAGTTGCCCGTTTGTCTAATGCCAGCAAGAGCTGCGACACCAATACGTTATGAAACAACGAGAAGGACAACAACGACTGTTCGAACGCGACGAGAACCTGCGCGAGCGCATGATCGCGTGGATCCGCCGACGCATGGACGACCACGGCATCACATTCGAAGCGCTGGCCGAATCGCTCGAAGCCGATGCGAACGCCGTGGCCGCGGTGCTGTATCGCGACGCGTTCGGTAACACGTGGGACGGTCGCGGCGATAAACCGGCGTGGCTCGCGCGCGCGATTCACGCCGGACAAAGCATCGATCATTTCCGCTGCTGAGCGCGCGCAGGCGCACCGCGAAACGCCCGCGCGAAAAAAAGCCCGCGCAAGGCGGGCTCGATCTTTACTGCTCGGAGTCTCGCGACGAATCGCGCATCACAGGTCGAAAAACACGGTTTCCTGATCGCCCTGCATGTGGATGTCGAAGCGATACACGTTGGCCGTACCGGCAACGCGGCGCGCGATCAGCGTATTACGGCGCTCGGCCGGCACCGACGCCAGCACGGTGTCCTGCTCGTTCGCCTGCGCTTCGTCCTCGAAATAGATGCGCGTGAACGTGTGCAGCAGCATGCCGCGCATCGTCAGGATTACGTCGATGTGCGGCGCTTCGTCGGGATTCGCGCGGCCCGGCTTCACCGTCTCGACGATGAAGCGCTTGTGCGGATCCGTGCCCGTACCGACGCGCGCAAAGCCGTGAAAGCCGGTCTTCAAAATTTCTTCGCGCGATTCCGGATAGTGGCCGTTCGAGTCGACTTGCGACATCTCGATCATCGCGTCGCCGATCACCTTGCCGTCGCCGTCGAACACCTGACCGACGATCGTGATGTGCTCGCCGGCCGCTTCCATGTCGGCCAGAACGTTCGTGAACAGGCTCTTGAAGTCGAAATCGTATTGCTGCGGACAAAGACCGTAGGCGAAGTACGGACCAACGGTTTGCGAAGGCGTTTGCTTGAGAGTCGTCATGGCTTAGCGCTCCATCGGGGTTTCGTTCGGGCCGCGCAGCACGATGTCGAAATCGTAGCCGAGCGCGTAGGCCTCTTGCGTGGTGTCGAGCGAGAACTTCGAGATCATGCGCTCGCGGGCGTGCTCGGGCGTGCCCTGGTAGATCGGGTCGAATGCGAGCAGCGGATCGCCGGGAAAGTACATCTGCGTGACGAGACGCGAGCCGAAGTGGTCGCCGAACAGCGAGAAATGGATGTGCTGCGGACGCCAGGCGTTCGGATGGTTGCCCCACGGATACGCGCCCGGCTTGATGCTCATGAAGCGGTAACGGCCTTCGTTGTCGGTGATGCAGCGGCCCGCGCCGAGGAAGTTCGGGTCGAGCGGCGCGTCGTGCTGGTCGGCCTTGTGCACATAGCGGCCGGCGGCGTTCGCTTGCCACACTTCCACCAGCGTGTTGCGCACCGGGCGGCCGCCTTCGTCGAGCACACGGCCCGTCACGATGATGCGCTCGCCGAGCGGTTCGCCATTGCGCACCGCGTTGCGGGTCAGGTCGCTGTCGAGCGGGTCGAGGTCGTCGGTGCCGTAGACCGGTACGCGCTGGTCGCGCAGCCGCTCCTTCAGCGGAATCAGCGGACGCGACGGACCGCGTTTGACCGACGAACCGTACGGCGGATAGATGTACTCGGGATGGGACGCGAAATCTCGCGGCGAAAGAATTGAATCTTCCATGAGGTGTCTCCGTTGGAGGAATCGCGGGATGCGACGTTATGACTCGCACTTTATACAAAGCGTGTGGTTATGAAAAATGACGTTTTTGCCCGTTTCGTATAACCTTCCGTTATGCAACGCAGTCTCGCGGATAGCCGCGTCAAATTCCGTCATCTCCAGTGCTTTCTGGCCGTCGCGCAGTTCGGCAGCGTCCAGCGGGCGGCGGACAGTTTGTCCATCACGCAGCCGGCGGTATCGAAGACGGTCGCCGAGCTGGAGACCATTCTCGGCGTGAAGCTGTTCGAGCGCGGCCGTCACGGCGCGGTGCCGACGCGCGAGGGGCAGCTTTTCATGCCGCACGCGAGCGCCTGCGTGAGCGCGCTGCGTCAGGGCGTCGATCTGCTTGCGCGGGCCGAGGGCGCGGCCGCCGCGACGCTCGAAGTCGGTGTGCTGCCCACTGTCGCCGCGGTGCTGGTACCGCCCGTGCTGAGACAGTTCGCGACGCAGTGGCCGCGCGTGATCGTGCGCCTCGCGACCGGCGCAAATCCGGAATTGCTCGAACGCCTGAAAGCGGGGTCGATCGAATTCGCGATCGGCCGCCTCGCGGACCCGGAGCGGATGGTCGGCCTGAGTTTCGAGCAACTGTTTACCGAGCCGCTGATCGCGGTCGTGCGCGCCGGGCATCCGCTGGCGCAAGGGAAGGCCTTGCCCGCCACGTCGCTGGAGGAATTTCCGATCGTGCTGCCGCCGTTCGGCACGCTGATCCGCCAATCGGCCGAGAGCCTGCTCGGCGCGTGGGGCGTGCCGCCGTTGTCGGCGTTCGTCGAGGTGTTGTCGGTATCGACGGGGCGCGCGCTGACGCTCGAAAACGGCGCGGTGTGGTTCGTGCCGCAAAGCGCGGTCGAATACGAACTCGCGCACGGCATGCTGGTGCGCTTGCCGCTGCCGTTTGCGGGCACAGGCGAGCCGGTGGGGCTGATTCGTCGCTCGGATACGCAGCCGTCGACGGTGGGACGCGCGTTCATCGAGGCGGTGCGCGAGGTCGCGCGGGGCAGACGGTTGCGAACGCCCCGCGACCCGGTGTAAAAACACCGAGCGAAAGCCGCCGCAGACCGTTGTTCCTGCGGCACGCCGCGTGCGCGCCACGAGCGAGCACGCACCACGCAGCCCCTCGCGAACGACCGGAACACTTCGCGCCGAACCCGGAAAGACCGGCCCCGCGTCGAAAGACCGTACAAGGAGATTGCCATGCCCAGCGACTTGCCCACTCCAGAGGCCGCGCAGCGCGCCGTATTGGCGCCGCAGCACAATCCGCTCGGCACGGCCGGCCTCGAGTTCGTCGAGTTCGCCGCGCGCGATCCGCAGGCGCTCGGCGAGACCTTCACGCGGCTCGGCTTCAAGGCGATCGCGCGTCATATCAGCAAGGATGTGACGCTGTATCGCCAGGGCGAGATGAATTTCCTGATCAACGCGGAGCCCGATTCGTTCGCAGCGCGCTACGCGGAAGAATACGGGGTCGGCATCTGCGCGATCGGGATTCGCGTCGCCGACGCGCAGCGCGCGTTCGAACGCGCGGTGGAACTCGGCGCGTGGGCGTTCGAAGGCGAACGCCTCGGTGCCGGCGAACTGCTGATTCCGGCCATTCAAGGCATCGGCGATTCGCACATCTATTTCGTCGATCGTTGGCGCGGGCGAGGCGGTCAGCGCGGCGGCCTCGGCGATATCTCGATCTTCGACATCGACTTCCGGCCCATCGAAATCGACACGGCCGCAGCCGATCTGAATCACGCGGGCAGCGGCCTGATCGCGGTCGACCATCTGACGCAAACCGTTGGCGAAGGCCGCATGCAGGAGTGGATCGACTTCTATCGCGACCTGCTGAATTTCCGCGAGATCCACGAGCTGCACGCCAACTGGCATGTGTCGGCGGAATCGCGCGTGATGGTGTCGCCGTGCGGCGCGATCCGCGTGCCGCTGTACGAGGAAGGCACGGGCCGGACCAACCTGATGCACGAGTATTTGCCCGATCATCCGGGCGAAGGCGTGCAGCACATCGCGCTCGCCACCGACGACATCTTCGCGTGCGTCGAGCGTCTGCTCGCGAACGGCGTCGAATTCGTCGAGCCGCCGCCGCGCTATTACGATCAGCTCGATGCACGTTTGCCGGGCCACGGGCTCGATGTCGAGCGACTGCGGCGCACGCATGTGCTCGTCGATGGCGAGATCGGCGCGGACGGCGTGCCGCTGCTGTTTTTCCAGACCTTCGTGCGCCGCCGCGCCGGCGAGATTTTCTTCGAGATCGTGCAACGCCAGGGACATCATGGCTTCGGCGAAGGCAATCTCGCCGCATTGGCCCAGGCGCGCACCGGCAGCTGAACACTGCGCGTAGTCGCATGCGTGATTGGATCACTTACGCATGCGGCTTTCGTCACCTCACGCCCCCTCGGGCCGCTCCACCAACTCCGGATAAATCGCGCCGTATGCGGCGGCCTGACGCAGCAGCCACTCGCGGAAACTCGCGAGCGGCTTGCCGTGACTCAACTCGGTCGGATAGACAAGGTAGTACGCGGCCTCGGCGAGCGCGGGTGTGTCGAACGGAATCACGAGACCGAACTGCTGCAACTGCGTGTCGACGAAAAAGCGCGGCACCAGCGCGATGCCGAGTCCGGCTGCGGCAGCGCTGATCAGCATCGTGTGCAGTTCGTAGCGCACGCCCTGCATCGTGCGGCTGTCGTCGACGCCGAAATTCGCGAACCAGCTCGCCCAGCCGTCGGGTCGCGTCGTCGAATGCAGCAGCGGATAATTGAGTAGTTCGGCGACATTGCGGACCGGCCGCTTCAGCAGACTCTCTGCGCAGACCGGCACCACTTCCTCGCGGAACAGAAAATCGGCCGACGTACCCGGCCACGTCGGCTTGCCGTAGTGAATTGCCGCTTCAAAATGCGTCTCGGCGAACGGGAACGTCGCGGTACGCACGCCCATGTTCACGCGTACGTCCGGGTATTGTTCATTGAATGTGGCCATGCGCGGAATCAGCCATTGCGATGCGAACGTCGGCAATACCGCGAGTTCCAGATAGCCGCCGCCGCTGCCGTGCGCGATGATCGATAGCGTGTCGCGATCGAGGTGTTCGAGCGAGCGTCTCACCTGCGCGCTGTAGACCTTGCCCGCACGCGTCAGCACCACGCGTTGCTTGACGCGCACGAACAGCCGCACGCCGAGATTGCTTTCGAGCGTATTGATCTGTCGCGACACCGCGCTTTCGGTGAGGAACAGTTCGCGCGCCGCATGCGTGAAGCTCTGGTGCCGCGCGGCGGCTTCGAACGCGAGCAGCGCGCCCATGTTGGGAATCTTGAACTTTCGCACGTTAATTCCAGAAACGCATCAAGTGGCGAGTTTATCTCGCTTTACGGGGCACAGCGCATTTTGAATAATTTCGCCCGTTATGAGGCGCTCGTGCAGCGCTCAACGTATAGCGTGGAGAAGCCGGATGCGAAACCTGAAGAATGCGAACGTCGAACAACTGCTGGTGAAGCTGCTGGGCGCGGAGAAAGCCGCGCGCCTTTTTGCGACGCTGAATCATCCGCGTGTGTTGAACGAGTGGGAAAGCGGCAGCGTCACGCGCGCCGAACTCGCACAGGCGATGAACATGGCGCTGTTCGACGATCTGCTCGCGCGCTCGGAAAACGGCCGCCGCTATACGGAGGAAACCGTCGCCGCCGGCGGCAGCGTGTACTTCGATCATGGCGCGCTGCGCACCGTGCGCTGGCCGCACAGCGGCGCGCTGCCGCCCGGCGAGGCCGCGTTCGCGCGCATCCTGCGGCCGCTCGGCTTTCGGATCAACGGCCGTTACCCGCTCGATCGTCTCGGCATGACAGGCCGCGCGTGGGCGCATGAGGACGCCGCCGACGAGATCGCGCAGTTCTTCGTCAGCGAACTGCACCCGGAGCGTTTTTCCGCGGCGTTCCAGCAGGCGGTGACGAACGTGATCGGTGCCTCGCGCGATCCGTTGACGCCGCGCGCCCATGGCCTCTTGTGGGAACTCGAACGCGATGGCGTGCTGCCGCTCGATGCGGCGCAGGAGTTGCTACCGGTGATCGTCGGTGCGTTCGCGCGTCAGCACGACATGCCACGCGAAGCCGATTACGAAGTATTGTTGAAGGAATCGGCGGAGATGGCGTGGATCGCGACCGAAGGTAACGCGTTCAATCACGCGACCGATCGCGTCGCGGACGTCTTCAAGTTGTCGGACGAACAGAAGGCGAAGGGTCGGCCGATGAAGCCCGAAGTCGAGCATTCGCGTTCGGGCCGCGTGTTCCAGACCGCGTATCGCGCGGATGTCGTGCAGCGTGAATTTTGCGCGGCCGACGGCAGCGTCGTCACGCGCGACGTGCCGGGCTCGTTCTACGAATTCATTACGCGCAAGCGCAGTTTCGATCAGGACGCGCGCCGCTGGGAAACGGACCTGCGTTTCGACGCGGGCAACGCACAGGGCATCTTCCGGATGACCGCGAGCCAGGCGGCCTGAGCGCTTACGGCGGCGCGAGCGCCGGCATCGCAGACGAGGTGCGCAGTGGGGACGTCATTGTCATTGGATGAAGAGCGGCGGGTTGGCGCGCAGCGGGGCGCTTTGCATGAACCGCGTGTCGCCACGCCTTTCTCGGCCAGCGCGGAGCTATTGCAGGCGCTCGAAAGCGACCTGCGCCAGCACGTGCGCGGCGAGGTGCGATTCGATCAGGGTTCCAAAGCATTGTACGCATCGGACGCGTCGAACTATCGGCAAGTCCCGCTCGGTGTCGTGGTGCCGGCCGATATCGACGATCTGCTCGCAACGCTCGCCGCATGCCGTCGCAACGACGTGCCGTTTCTCGCGCGCGGTGGCGGCACGTCGCAGAACGGCCAATGCGTGAACGTCGCGGTCGTGGCCGACGCGAGCAAGTATCTGAACCGCGTCGTCTCGATCGATCCGCTCGCGGGCGTCGCGGTCGTCGAGCCGGGCGTGGTGTGCGACTCCTTGCGCGATGCCGCCGAACAGCACGGCCTCACGTTCGCACCCGATCCCGCCACGCATAGTCGCTGCACGCTCGGCGGCATGATCGCGAACAACTCGTGCGGCGCGCATTCGGTGATGGCCGGTAAGACCGTCGAGAACATCGAAGCGCTCGAAATCGCGACCTTCGACGGCGCGCGTTTCTGGGTCGGCCCGACCTCCGGGGAAGAACTCGAACGCATCATCGCGGCGGGTGGCCGACAAGGCGAAATCTACGCGGCGCTCAAGCAACTGCGCGACACCTACGCCGAACGGATTCGCGCGAAATTCCCGCAGATCAAGCGGCGCGTGTCGGGCTTCAATCTCGATCAACTGCTGCCGGAAAACGGCTTCAACGTCGCGCGTGCGCTCGTCGGTAGCGAAGGCACGTGCGCGGTCACGTTGCAGGCGAAAGTGAGGCTCGTGAAGAGTCCGGCCAGGCGCGTGATCGTCGTGGTCGGCTTCACCGACATCTATACGGCGGCGGACGCGGTGCCGCATTTCATGCGCTGCGGGCCGATCGCGGTCGAGGGACTCGACCGCGCGATCATTCGCGGCTTGCAGTCGCGCGGCCTGAAGAAGGACGAGATCGCACTGCTGCCCGAAGGCGATGCGTGGGTCGTGCTCGAATTCGGCGCGGACACACAGGACGAGGTGCTGCAACAGGCACGCGACGCGGCCGCGTATTTCCAATCGGGCGCGGCCGGGCAGCAAATCTCGACGATGCTCGTCGAAGATCGCGCCTTGCAGGCGAAGGTGTGGTCGATTCGCGAGACAGGGGCGTCGGCGGTCGCGTTGTCAGTGGATCGCGACAAGCCCGATCCGGTCGTCGGCTGGGAAGACGCGGCGGTCGATCCGCTGCGGCTCGGCGATTATCTGCGCGCGTTTCAGGCGCTCGTCGATCGCCATGGCTACGAGACGAGCCTGTACGGCCATTTCGGCGACGGCTGCGTGCACGCGCGCATCACGTTCGATCTGCGCAGCGCGGAAGGTATCGCGACGTGGCGCGGGTTCTTGCGCGAAGCGGCGGAACTGGTGGTCGAATTCGGCGGCTCGCTGTCGGGCGAACACGGCGATGGCCAGGCGAAGGCCGAGTTTCTGCCGATCATGTACGGCCCCGAGCTGATGCAGGCGATGGAGCAGTTCAAGGCGATCTGGGACCCGGCGAATCGTCTGAATCCGGGCAAAGTCGTGCATGCATACCGCGCCGACGAAAACCTGCGCATGGGCCCTGCGTACAAGCCGGTGACGCTGCATACGAAGCTCGCGTTCGCGAGCCAGGAAGGCGACGGCTTTCAGCGTGCGATCGAACGCTGCATCGGCATGGGCAAATGCCGCTCGCTCGAAGGCGGCACGATGTGTCCGAGCTATCGCGGCACGCGCGAGGAAAAGTACTCGACGCGCGGGCGCGCGCATCTGTTCTGGGAAATGCTGCAAGGCGACGTGATCGCCGACGGCTGGAACAGCCGCGAAGTGAAAGAAGCGCTCGATACCTGCCTCGCATGCAAGGGCTGCAAGTCCGATTGCCCGACGCATACGGACATGGCGTCGTACAAGGCGGAGTTCCTTTCCCACTACTATGAGAACAATCGTCGGCCGCGTCAGGCGCTGTTCATGGGGCGGATCGGCGAATGGGCACCGTGGGCCGCACGTTTTCCGCACGCGACGAACTTTCTGACGACGGCGCCCGTTTTGTCCGCGCTCGGCAAATGGATCGCGGGTGTGGCGCAAACGCGTGCGTTGCCGCGGTTCGCCGCTGCAACTTATAGACGGAGTGCGTCGTCGCAAGCATCCGCGATTGATGCGCTCGGCGGCGACGCAAAGAAGGTGATCCTGTGGGTCGATACATTCAACGAGCACTTCACGCCCGAGATCGCGCAGGCCGCCGCTGAGGTGCTCACGCAACTCGGCTGGCACGTCGTATTGCCGAAGAAACGTTTGTGTTGCGGGCGTCCGCTGTACGACTTCGGCCTGCTCGAACGCGCGCGCGAGCTGCTCACGCATATCGTCGACGACCTCGCGGACGACATCGCCGCCGGCGTGCCGCTGGTCGGTCTGGAACCTGGCTGTCTATCGGTGTTCAAGGACGAGTTGCTGAAGCAACTCCCCGATCATGCGTTGGCGAAGAAGCTGTCCGCGCAAACATATCTGTTTGCCGATTTCGTCGCGCGTCAGCCGTTCGAGTGGCCGACGCTCGCGGCCGATGTGATCGTGCATGGCCATTGTCATCAGAAGGCGCTATTCGGCATGCAGGGCGACACGGCGTTGCTGAACAAGCTCGGCGTCAAATGGAAGCTGCTCGATACCGGCTGCTGCGGGATGGCGGGATCGTTCGGCTTCAACATCGAGCATCACGCGTTGTCGGAAAAGATCGGCGAGGAGATGTTTGAGGCCGTGCGCGACGCTATGGCGGCGAATGCGGAAACGATCGTGCTGACCAACGGCTTCAGTTGTCGCGAGCAGATCGAGCACGGCACAGGGCGACACGCACTGCATATCGCGCAACTCGCGCAACGGGCGCTGGCGGCGCGCTGAGTGCGCGCTGAGTGCAGGGCGCGCTATTTTATTTCTTCGCTGACTCGTTCGCGGCAGGCGGTGTATGCGGAAGGTCCGCATTGGTCGCCATCCACAACACTTCGGCGTCTTCCTCGCTGGTCGACACCGCCGCGTGACCCGTGCGGCTGTCGAAGTAGAGGCTGTCGCCCGTGTTCAGATGTGTCGGCGCGTACAGCTCCGAATAGAGGCACACGCTGCCGCTGATCACGTAGAGAAACTCCTCGCCTTCGTGGCGGCCCCAGTCGTCGAATGCATCGAGCGTGTGCGCCGAGATGCGGATGCGAAACGGCAGCATCGCCTTGTGCGCCAGGTCGGTGGCGAGCAACTCCATCTGATAGCCGCGATAAGCGTGGCGCTGGCCTTCGTTCTTGCGCGTCAGCGCGCGCCGGCCGCTCGCGCTGACTTTCGGCGTCGAGCCGAACAGTTCGCCAATTTCGATCTTCAGGCCCAGCACGATTTTTTGCAGCACGTCGAACGTGGGGGACATCAGGCCGTTTTCGACCTTCGACAGCGTCGAGCGCGAGACACCGCACAGGCGGCTCGCGGTTTCGAGCGTCAGATCCTGCGCTTGACGGGCGGCGCGCACGCGCCGGCCGAGATCGGTGGAGGACGTGTCGGCGGATTTGGTGAGGTGGGTGTCCATGAGGCTTGCCGCTGGTCGGGTATGCGCTTGATCGGGCGAATAATGTTTCCGATCATAACATTTGGCGTGGCCGGGGCCTTTATGCGCCGATTCAGGCGTTCGTGCGCTTTTCTCATCGGAAACGTCGCGGCTTTTCCGGTGAGTTCGACGCAGCGTGGCGATCTCACGTTGATGAGGCGTCCTTTGCGCGGCGTTTTTCACGCGCTGCGATTGAAAAGCTCATTGAGCTGCGTGCCCGCCGTCGCGCCGGTGAAGTCGAAGCGGCCATCGGCCAGCGCCTGAGCGGCGTGCATGAAGCCACCCCACGCCGCGCGCGCGAGCCCGCCGCCGACGCTGATCCGCCGCACGCCGAGCGCGGCCACGTCCTGCAACGTCAGGGTCGATGTCGAGCCGATCAGCAGATTGACGGGCTTCGGCGCGACGGCCGCGACCACCGCTTCGATCTGCTCGCGCGTCTGGATGCCGGGCGCATACAGGCAGTCGGCGCCCGCCGCCGCATAGGCCTTCAGACGCGCAATGGCATCGTCGAGATCGGGCTTGCCGGCGAAGAAATTCTCCGCGCGGCCGACGAGCAGCGTGTCGCCGCCGTTCTGATCGATCGCACGGCGGGCCGCGCCGAGCCGCTGCACGGCGACGTCGACCGGAAACAGCGGCGCGGCGGGGTTGCCGGTCGAGTCTTCGATCGACAGGCCCGCGACGCCCGTTTCCACCGCGAGCGTCACGCTCTCGGCGACTTCTTCCGGGTCGCGGCCGAAGCCGTTTTCGAAGTCGGCGTTGACCGGCAGATCGGTCGCGTCGACGATTGCGCGCAGGTGCGCGAGGATCGTTTCGCGCGGCAATGTGTTGTCCGCATGTCCGGTCGACCACGCAAAACCGGAACTCGTCGTCGCGAGCGCCTTGAAGCCGAGCGTATGCAGATAACGGGCGCTGCCCGCGTCCCACGGATTGGGCAGCACGAAACAGCCAGACGAGTGCAGCGCGCGGAAAGCGGCGCGTTTTTCAGCGGGGGTGCGGGGCATCGCATGTCTCCTTGGTGTGAGGGAGCGGCTCCCTCGTTGAAGGGAAAACGCCGCGCCAACTGTTGCGCAGGCGAATCGGCATTCACCAGGGGAAAGTCTATGTCCGTATCGAAACCGTGGTTGATGAAATGGGTGGCGACTTTCACAGACGTTTCCAATAATTCAAAATGACGACAGGCAAAGAAGCCGGTTCAGAGATGCGAAGGGCCGCGTGGGAAGACGGCATTCGCGACTGAGGTCATTTCCCCAAAGGAGGCACAACATGAACATCGCGACCCGGATGCGGTCGATCCCTGCCGTGTTGGTGCTCACGCTCGTTGGCTGCGCCGCCGGCGGCGGGAATGGCGGCGCGCAAACGCATCTGAGTGCAACGCAATGCCGCGATCTGACCGACCTCAGGAACAAGGCACCGGCCACGCACCAGCGGAGCATGAGCGAACTGACAGCGCTGCGGCAAGCGGGCTACCACCCTGAACGACGCTTTGATCCTGACTATCCGGCGAGTCTCGAGCGTGCGCAGAGGCAGGTGGACACCTGGTATCAGGCGGAATGCCCGCAGGCACGGGCTGGGTGAATCTGCCGCGGCGTCAGAATTGGCGGTACGTTGTTAGTGCCGCATAAACGTAAAGAGCGGGCGCATGCCTTGAAAACATGCGCCCGCTTCATATCGGTTCGAAACGGCGAGAACCGCAAAGAGGGGAAAGGGCCGTCAACTCGAGAATCTTTCCTCGCTACGGACATTCGCTATACGTTCGCGACTCGTCACTGACCGTCCGGATTGACCCACATCGGATGATGGCCCGCTTGCGATGATCCGCCCATCGACGACCCATAGCCGGACGTGTCGCCTTGGCCCTTCGCCTTCATCGCGGAGACGCGTGCCTCGGCCGCCTGGATGTCCGCGGGATACTGGGCATCGAGCACGATGGCCGGGTTATAGCCAATCTGTTCGAGTTGCTGCACCTCTGCCTTGACTTCGGCCCGCGTGATCGGCTGTTCCGATTGCGCGAACGACGCGACCGGCGCAGCGATCAGGGCCGTAAGCGCAACTGCCTGGATAAGCGATTTCATGATGTTTCCCTCCGTAGTTGTCTATCCGGCACCGCAGCGATACCGGTGCCATAAGCGCAGTCTAGAGGGGGGTGAACTTGGGGAAAACCACTAGCCGACTAATTCAGTATTGCAAAGAACGGGTAGTCGGCGAGCTGTAATCTCGCCGTCGCGGATTCTCGTAAAACAGCGCAAAAGCGGCCGTCAATCTGGTCACACACCTTTGCGCACATTGACGCGATAACTCGTGATTTGCCGATAAGTATCTCCGGGTCGCACGATCACTTCGTTCTGCCCGGTCATATTGACCTCGTTCGGGAAACCGCCCGCCTCGAGGCACAAGCCGGCGTGCCGTTGATAGCGGACACCGCCGCGTCCCGGGTTGCCGTTCAACGCGTTGCCCGTGTAAAACTGCAAGCCCCGCTGATCGGTCGCGACGGTCAGTTCGCGTCCGCTGCCCGGATCGTATGCCCAGGCGACTTCGCGCAGCGGCGGCGCGTGGCCGTCGTTGCCCTGCATCGCGTTTGCCGGCGCCTCGCGCAGCACATAGCAATGATCGAAGCCGCCGGCGCGCGCGAGTTGCGCGTGCGGCCAGTCGAGCCGGCCGCCGATCGGCGCGCTCTGCCGGAAGTCGAATGCGTTGCCCGCGACATCGGCGAGCTTGCACGGAATCATCGTCGCGTCGACTTCGAAAAAGCGCTCGGCGTCGATCGACAGCACGTGGCCGCGAATGTCGGTGCCCGCGCGCCCGGTCAGGTTGAAGTAGGGATGGCTCGTCAGATTGAGCGGCGTCGGCGCGTCGGTGATCGCTTCGTAGCCGATCGTCAGCGTGCCGTCGTCGTCGAGCGAATAGCGTACTTGCACCGTCACGTTGCCCGGAAAACCGGCATCGCCTTCGGGCGACTCGAGCCGCATCAGCAACGCGCCGTCGTCCTCGGCGACCTCCCACAACGCCCGATGAAAACCGACCGTGCCGCCGTGCAGCAGATTCGGACCTTCGTTGCGATCGAGCGTGTACTCGATGCCGTCGAGCGAAAAGCGCGCGCCCGCAATGCGATTCGCCCAGCGGCCGATCAGTCCGCCCATGTAGGTCGAGGCAGCCACGTATTCGGCGGGCGTGTCGTGACCGAGCAGAATATCGCCGAGACGTCCGGCGCGATCCGGTGCGTGCCACGAAACCAGCGTCGCGCCGAGGTCGCTGATGGCGACTTTCATGCCGTGCGCGTTGCGCAACGTGTAAAGCCGTACGCGATCGCCGCCCTGCAGCGTGCCCCACGGCTCGGAAGAGAGTTGTGCGATGCTGATCATGTGGTCAGTGCGAAGAAAAAATAGAAAGCACGCTCAGCCAGCGGTTTTGGCCTTCGGGCCCACGCGCTCCTGGTATTCGCGCGGCGTGCAGCCGAGTTCGCGGCGAAATACCGCGTACATGTATTGCAGCGACGTGAAGCCGCAACGGATCGCGACTTCCGCGCTCGACGCATCGCGTTTCGCGAGCAGCGACTTCGCGACGTCGAGCTTGTGGCGCAGGATCTCCTGATGCACGGTGCACTGCCGCTCGCGCCGGAAATACTCTTCGAGCGACGAACGCGACACGCCCACATAGTCGGCCACCTGCTCGGTGCGGATGCCCTGGCACGCGTATTGGCGAATGAAATGGCGGGCGCGCATCACGTAAGGACTCGCGAGCGGCTGATGCCGCGTCGATTCGAGCACGTTGATGCCGACCGGCGGCACCAGAATGCGGCGCCCCGGAAAGCGCGCGCCGTGCAGCATCTGATGCAGGATGTGCGCGGCGGTACGGCCCATTTCCTCGGTGCCCTGGATCACCGACGACAGCGGAATGCGCGTCAGCGTCCGCGTGAGCGGATCGTTGTCGATGCCGATGATCGCGACTTCCTCGGGCACCGGAATGCCCGCGATCAGACATGCCTGCAGCAAATGCCGTGCACGCGCGTCGGTCACCGCGATGATGCCGACCGGCTTCGGCAGTTGCCGCAGCCACGCGGTCAGCTGTTCGATGGCCTGGTTCCAGGACGGCGCGCTCGTCGACAGACCGCGATAGATCTCGCTATCGATCTGCGCCGCGCTGCGTCCGTTGGCGCTGCGCAGATGCGCGAAGGCGAGTTCGCGCTGTTGCGCCCAACGGTTTTCCTGCGCCTGCGGCAGGCTGTACAGCGCGAAGTTTTCGAGGCCCGCGCCGATCAGGTGCGTGTACGCGAGCGACACGAGCTTGCTGTTGTCGGTCGCGATATAGGGTAAATCCGGGGGGTACTGCGTCGGGTCCTCGTACGACGAACCGACCGCGACCACCGGCAGTGGACAGTCGCGCAGGGCTTCGTCGACGGCGGGATCGTCGAAGTCCGCGATGATGCCGTCGCCGTCGAAGCGCTGGATACCCGCGAGCCGGCAGCGGAAGTCTTCTTCGAGGAAGAGATCCCATGCGACGCGCGTCGACTGCAAGTAGTTGCCGATGCCGGTGATGATCTCGCGATCGTAGACCTTGTTCGCGTTGAACAGCAGCGCGATGCGATGGGTTGTCTGAGGTGCTTGTGGACGGGTCATGGCGGTGAGCGGCGGGTGGATCGATGGACCACGCGCCTTTGTCTCCATTGTGTCGGGTGCCTGGGAGCAACCCCGTTTTTAAGCGTCCGGTTATTCTAGGCGCCGAATCGAGCGACGGCAGTAAACAAACGCGCGGGCGGTAAGAAACATCAAGCGCGCTGCGCAATTTCGCAATTGCCGGCACATCGTGCAAGCGGCAGCATGGCGTCACTTTGTCGGCCTGCGCGGCTTCTCGCGTGGGTTGCAACGCAGCATACATTGGAGACGCCGATGTCCTACTTCGAACACATTCCGGAAATTCGTTACGAAGGTCCGCAATCGGACAACCCGCTCGCGTACCGTCACTACGACAAAACGAGGAAGGTACTCGGCAAGACGCTCGAGGAACATCTGCGTATCGCCGTCTGCTACTGGCATACCTTCGTATGGCCCGGCATCGATATCTTCGGTCAGGGCGCGTTCCGGCGGCCGTGGCAGCAACCCGGCGACGCAATGGAGCGGGCGCTGCAAAAGGCCGACGCCGCGTTCGAATTCTTCTCGAAGCTCGGCACGCCGTACTACACGTTCCACGATACCGACGTCGCGCCCGAAGGCGCGAGCGTGAAGGAATACAGCGAGAACTTCCTGCGCGTGTCCGACTACCTCGCGCGCAAGCAGCAGGATACCGGTGTCAAATTGCTGTGGGGCACCGCGAATCTGTTTTCGCATCCGCGTTACGCGGCCGGTGCCGCGACCAATCCGAATCCGGAGGTTTTCGCCTTTGCGGCGACCCAGGTGCGTCATGCGCTCGACGCGACGCTGCGCCTCGGCGGTGAAAACTACGTATTGTGGGGTGGCCGCGAAGGCTACGACACGCTGCTGAACACCAACCTCGTGCGCGAGCGCGAGCAGTTCGCGCGCTTCCTGCACATGGTGGTCGAACACAAGCATCAGATCGGTTTCAAGGGCGCGCTGCTGATCGAGCCGAAGCCGCAGGAGCCGACCAAGCATCAATACGACTACGACGTCGCGACCGTGCACGGCTTCCTGCTGCAGCACGGCCTTGACAAGGAGATTCGCGTCAACATCGAGGCGAATCACGCGACGCTCGCGGGGCACTCGTTCCATCACGAGATTGCGACCGCATTTGCGCTCGGCATCTTCGGTAGCGTCGATGCGAATCGCGGCGATCCGCAAAATGGCTGGGATACCGACCAATTTCCCAACAGCGTCGAGGAACTCACGCTGGCCTTCTACGAAATCCTGCGCCACGGCGGTTTCACGAGCGGCGGCATGAACTTCGATGCGAAAGTGCGGCGCCAGAGTGTCGATGCGGAAGACCTGTTTTATGGCCACGTCGGCGCGATCGACAACCTCGCGCTCGGCCTCGAACGCGCCGCGGTGCTGGTCGAAAACGAGCGCCTCGAGCAGTTCAAGCGGCAACGCTACGCGGGCTGGGATGGCGAGTTCGGCCGCAAGATCCTGTCCGGCGACTACTCGCTGTCGACGCTTGCGGCGGACACGCTGGCGCGCGATCTGAATCCGCGGCATGTGAGCGGGCAACAGGAACACATGGAAAACATCGTAAATCAGGCGATTTATAGCGGACGTTGAATAAAGATCGCGCGGCCACGTCGACCGCGCGCACCAGCAAGCTGTGGGTTGTCGCTTGTCCGAGTCTGCGGCTCGCAGCGCAGACCGATACGTCCGGTATTCCGGCTATCACTACACAAAGGAGACATCAATGAAATTCGCAATGCGTCGTAACGTCCTGAGTTCGCTGTTGTGCGGCGCGGTACTCGCCAGCCTGTCGCTCGCCGCGCCGCTCGCGCACGCCAGCAAGGCTCATCCGGAAATCGGCTTCTGTATCGACGATCTGCGCGTCGAGCGCTGGTCGCGCGATCGCGACTATTTCGTCGCCGCGGCGGAAAAGCTCGGCGCGAAGGTGTCGGTGCAATCGGCCGATGCGAGCGAAGAGCGTCAGATCTCGCAGATCGAAAACCTGATCTCGCGCGGCGTCGACGTGATTGTGATCGTGCCGTTCAACTCGAAGACGCTCGGCAACGTCGTGGCCGAAGCACGCAAAGCGGGCATCAAGGTCGTGTCGTATGACCGCCTGATTCTCGACGCCGATATCGACGCCTATATCTCGTTCGACAACGAGAAGGTTGGCGAGATGCAGGCGCAGGGCGTCTATGACGTGCGACCGAAGGGCAACTACTTCCTGCTCGGCGGCGCGCCGACCGACAACAATGCGAAGATGCTGCGCCAGGGCCAACTGAAGGTGCTGCAACCGGCGATCGACAAGGGTGACATCAAGGTGGTCGGCCAGCAGTGGGTGCCGGAGTGGAGCGCATCGACCGCGCTGCGCATCATGGAAGACGCGCTGACCGCGAACAACAACAAGATCGACGCAGTCGTCGCGTCGAACGACGGCACCGCGGGCGGCGCGATCCAGGCGCTCGCCGCGCAAGGCCTCGCCGGCAAGGTACCGATCTCGGGTCAGGATGCCGACCTCGCAGCCGTGAAGCGCGTGGCGGCCGGCACGCAGACGATGACGGTCTACAAGCCGCTGAAGCTGATCGCGAGCGAAGCGGCGAAGCTGTCGGTCGCGCTTGCCAAGGGTGACAAGCCGGCGTTCAACGCGCAATACGACAACGGCAAGAAGAAGGTCGATACGGTGCTGCTGCAGCCGACCAAGCTGACCAAGGCGAACCTCGACACCGTCGTGAAGGACGGCTTCTACACGCAAGAGCAACTCGCGAGCAAATAACACGGAGACGGGCTATGTGAACGCCACGCTCCCGGGTCATCGCGCCCGGGAGCGTGATCGAACATTGGCCCAACTTGCAGCGAGGCATAGCGAATGACGCAACCTGTTCTGACGATGCGCGGCATCGTCAAAGCTTTTTCCGGCGTGAAGGCGCTCGACGGCATCGATCTGACCGTATCGCCGGGCGAATGCGTGGGCCTGTGCGGCGAAAACGGCGCGGGCAAATCGACGCTGATGAAGGTGCTGTCCGGCGTGTATCCGCACGGTACGTGGGATGGCGAAATAACCTGGGAAGGCGAGACGCTGAAGGCCGCGAGCGTACGCGACACCGAACGCGCGGGCATCATCATCATTCACCAGGAACTGATGCTCGTGCCGGAGTTGTCGGTCGCGGAAAACATCTTTCTCGGCAACGAAATCACGCTGCGCGGCGGCCGCATGAACTACGCGGCGATGTATCAGCGCGCCGACGAACTGTTGCGCGAACTCGGCATCAGCGGCATCAACGCCGCGCAGCCCGTGATGAACTACGGGGGCGGCCATCAGCAGCTGATCGAAATCGCGAAGGCGCTGAACAAGCGCGCGAAGCTGCTGATCCTCGACGAACCGTCGTCGTCGCTGACCGCCTCCGAAATCGCGATTCTGCTCGATATCGTGCGCGATCTGAAACGGCGCGGCATTGCCTGCGTGTACATTTCGCACAAGCTCGACGAAGTCGCGGCCGTCTGCGACACGATCAGCGTGATTCGCGACGGCCGCCATGTCGCGACCGAGCCGATGCACGCCCTGACGACCGAGCGGATCATCTCGCTGATGGTCGGCCGGGAGATCAAGAACCTGTTTCCGCGCGAGCCGCATCCGATCGGCGACGTGATCTTCGAAGCGCGCAACGTGACCTGTTTCGACGTGACGAATCCGCGCCGCAAGCGCGTGGACGACGTGTCGTTCTCGCTGCGGCGCGGCGAAATTCTCGGTGTCGCCGGGCTCGTCGGCGCGGGCCGCACCGAACTGATGCAGGCGATTTTCGGCGCGTATGCAGGCATCAGCGAGGCGCACGTCATGCTCGACGGCAAGCCGCTGAAAATTCGTGCGCCGATCGACGCGATTCGCGCCGGCATCGCGATGGTGCCCGAGGATCGCAAACGCCACGGCATCGTGCCCGGCATGAGCGTCGGCCATAACATCACGCTTGCGGTGTTGCAGCGTTTCGCGTCGGGCGGACGTATCGATTCCGCGGCCGAACTCGACACGATTCAGACGGAAATGAAGCGGCTTTCCGTGCGCGCCGCGAATCCGATGTTATCGATTGCAAGTCTGTCGGGCGGCAATCAGCAGAAGGCCGTGCTCACGCGCATGCTGCTGACCAACCCGACCGTGCTGATTCTCGACGAACCGACACGCGGCGTCGACGTCGGCGCCAAATACGAGATCTACAAGCTGATCTTCCAGCTGGCGCAGCGCGGCATGTCGATCGTGATGGTGTCGTCCGAATTGCCGGAAGTGCTCGGCATCAGCGACCGGGTGCTCGTGATCGGCGAAGGCGAGTTGCGCGGCGACTTCATCAACGACGGTCTCACGCAGGAAGACATTCTCGGTGCCGCGATCCGCCCCGTGCATCTATCTTCGAACCCAACCGCAGCGAGTGCCGCATGACTCCCGAAGTAACTTCCCAACGCACCGACAACGCCGCGCCGCGAGGCGCATTCGGCGGCACGCAACGGATCCAGCAACTGTTCGCGCGCTACAAGATTCTCGCGCTGCTGATCGCCGTCGCCGTGATCTGGATTTTCTTTTCGGCGCTCACGCACGGCGCGTTCGTCACGCCGCGCAATCTGTCGAATCTGCTGCGGCAGATGTCGATTACCGGCATGCTCGCGTGCGGCATGGTGTTCGTGATCATCGCCGGTGAAATCGATCTGTCGGTCGGTTCGCTGCTCGGTTTGCTCGGCGGCGTTGCCGCGATTCTCGACGTGAACCGGCACTGGCCGATCGGCGTGACGATTCCGGTCGTGTTGCTGCTCGGCATCGCGGTCGGCGTGTTCAACGGCTGGTGGTCGACGTATCGGCGCGTGCCGTCGTTTATCGTCGGGCTCGGCGGCATGCTCGCGTATCGCGGCATTCTGCTCGGCATTACCGGAGGGTCGACGATCGCGCCGGTGTCGGACAGCTTCGTGTTCGTCGGCCAGGGCTATCTGCCGCGGCTCGCCGGCGACACGCTCGCCGTCGTGCTGTTCCTGCTGCTGGCATTCCTGACGATCCGCCAGCGCGCGAATCGGCAGCGTTATCAGTTGCGCGTCGTGCCGTTCTGGCAGGACGTCGCGAAGGTGATCGGCGCAGGCGCGATTCTCGCCGGCTTCATCGCGATGCTCGACAGTTACGGCGGCATTCCGGTGCCGGTGTTGCTGCTGCTCGCGCTGCTCGGCGTCTTCACGTGGATCGCGACGCAGACCGTGTTCGGACGCCGCATCTACGCGGTCGGCTCGAACCTCGAAGCGACGCGGCTGTCGGGTGTCAACACCGACCGCGTGAAGCTCGCGATCTTCGCGCTGATGGGGCTGATGTGCGCGTTTGCCGGCATCGTCAACACGGCGCGGCTCGCGGCCGGTTCGCCGTCGGCGGGCTCGATGGGCGAACTCGACGCGATCGCCGCGTGCTTTATCGGCGGCACCTCGATGCGCGGCGGCTCCGGCACCGTGTATGGCGCGCTGATCGGCGCGCTCGTCATGGCGAGCCTCGACAACGGCATGTCCATGCTCGACGTCGACGCGTACTGGCAGATGATCGTGAAGGGCGGCATCCTCGTGCTGGCCGTGTGGATCGACGTGGTATCGGGTTCGAACCGCCGTTGATCCGGTCGCATGATCGCCTGATTGAATCAAGCGCAAGGTTCGCGGTGTGCCGGCGGTGACTTACGCCGGCACACCGCCGCCTCTGCGCGGTCGCAGTTAATGAAACACCCCACGACTTTCCCCCGCCGCTTTCAGTCCCCGCCTTCCCACGCCGCACGGCCGCTCGAGGTTCACGCGCGCATTTAAGTCTCACGCTCGCCGATTCGTCTTATTACTATTCGCAGACAAAGAAGGGTGCATCGGCGCTGTCGCCGCTTTCCTACCATCGAGCCAGCCGAGCGAGCCATGCCATGTTGACGCGCAGAACCTTTCTGCTTGGCGGCGCCAGTGTGCTGGGCGGGCTGCTGGTCGGCTGGGCCGTGGTGCCGCCGCGCCAGCGCCTGATGACGTCGACGCCGCTGCCGACGCAAGGCACTCAGGTTGGGCTAAACGGCTGGGTCAAGATCGACGCCGACAACCGCGTGACGATCATGGTGCCGAAGGCCGAAATGGGGCAGGGCATCCATACGGGGCTTGCGATGCTGCTCGCCGAGGAGCTCGACGCCGACTGGCCGCAGGTGAAAGTCGAAGAGGCGCCGATCGACCGGATCTACAACGCGGTGCAGAGCATCGTCGACGATCTGCCGTTTCGCCCCGACGACGACAGCTACATCCGGCGCGGCACCGTGTGGATCACGAGCAAGGCAGTGCGTGAGATCGGCACGATGATGACGGGCGGCTCCTCGAGCATGAACGATCTCTGGACGCCGATGCGCGAGGCCGGCGCGTCGGCGCGTGTGATGCTGATCGAGGCGGCGGCCGAGCGCTGGGACGTGCCGGTCCGCGAATGCCGCGCGGAAAAGGGCTACGTGCTGCACCCGTGGGGGCACAAGGCGACGTTCGGCGAGTTGTCGTCGATGGCCGCGCGCCAGCCGCTGCCGCGCAGCGTCGTCCTGAAGCAGCCGGCCGACTTCAGGCTGATCGGCCAGCCCGTGCGGCGCATCGAAGCCGCGTCGAAAATCGACGGTGTGGCGCGCTTCGGCATCGACGTGTTGCCCGACGGTTTGGTCTATGCAAGCGTCGTGATGTGTCCGACGCTCGGCGGCACGGTCGCGCATTTCGACGCGACGCCCGCGCAAAAGATACGGGGCTTCATCAAGGCGTTCGCCGTGCCGCCGTACGCGGGCGGCACCGGCGGCGTGGCCGTGATCGCGGACAACGCGTTTCGCGCGATGAGCGCGGTCGAGGCGATCAACGTGAGCTGGCATGACGGCGCAGCCGCGAAGGTGTCGAGCGCGGCGGTGGACTGCCGCCTCGTCGAGGCGCTCGACCATACGGACGGCCACGTGTATTACCGCGTCGGCAACGTCGACAACGCGATGAGTCGCGCGGCGCGCACGATCGAAGCGGTCTATCACGCACCGTATCTCGCGCACGGCGCGGTCGAGCCGCTGAACTGCACGGTGCAGGTCGCGGACGGCGCAGCGACCGTCTGGGTGTCGACGCAGATGCCGCGGCTGGCGCGGCATCATGCGGCGAAAGTGCTCGGCCTCGACGTCGATCTCGTCGATGTACAGACGCAGTTGTTGGGCGGCGCGTTCGGCCGGCGCCTCGAACTCGATTTCGTCGCGCAGGCCGCGGCGATCGCGCGCGAGGCCGATGGCCGTCCGGTGCAAACCATCTGGTCGCGCGCGCAGGACTTCACGCACGACTTCTACCGGCCCGCATGCGCGGCATGGCTTCAGGCCGGCTTCGACGAGCACGGCAAGCTGGTCGCCTGGCACGCGAAGTCGGCGGGTCAGGCGATCGTGCCGGATGCGCTCGCGCGTTACTACGGCGTGCCGCACATCCCGATCGACAAGACCACCTGCGAAGGCGCGTTCGATCAGGCGTACGAGTGGCCGGCCGCGCGCGTGTCGCACAAGATAGTCGAATTGCCGGTGCCGATCGGCTTCTGGCGCTCGGTCGGCCACTCGCATCAGGCCTTCTTCACCGAGAGCTTCACCGACGAAGCCGCCGCCGCGGCCGGTCAGGACCCGATCGCGTTTCGCGCGCTGCTGCTCGCGCAGCATCCGCGTCATCTGGCGGTCCTGAAGCGCGTCGAGAAGTTGTCCGACTGGGGGCGTCCGCTAAAACCCGCCGCCGATGGCGCGCGTTGCGCTCGTGGCGTCGCGTTGCACGAGGCGTTCGGCAGCGTGGTCGCGCAGGTCGCGGAGGTGTCGATCGGCGCGAACCGGCAGATTCGCGTGCATCGGGTGGTGGGCGTGATCGATTGCGGCTTGCCGGTGAATCCGAACCTGATCCGTCAGCAGATGGAAGGCGGCATCGTGTTCGGGCTGTCGAGCGCGTTGCAGAACGAGATCACGATCGTCAACGGCCAGGTGCAGCAGAAGAACTTCGTGGACTTTCCGGTCGTGCGGATGAACGGGTGCCCTGCGATCGAGGTCGACATCATGCCGAGCCAGCTGCACCCGCAAGGTGTCGGCGAGCCGGGCGTGCCGCCGATCGCGCCGGCGGTGGGCAATGCGGTGTTCGCACTGACGGGGCAGCGTTTGCGGACGCTGCCGTTGCGGCTTGCATGACGGACGGTGGATGAGCAAAAGCTTGCGGTGTAGCGCGGCGACTCAGGAGGCAAGCATGGCGGTACTGAATATCAACGGACGCAAGGTGAAGATCGATGCCGATCCGGACATGCCGCTGCTATGGGTGCTGCGCTGCGATCTCGGCATGACCGGCACCAAGTTCGGCTGCGGCGTGGGCATCTGCGGCGCGTGCACGATCAATCTCGACGATGCCGCGTGCTTCGCGTGCCAGACGTTGATGTCGAGCCTGCATACGCAGAAGATCACGACGATCGAGGGTTTGCAGGGACGCGAAGCGCAGGCGCTGAAGGCCGCGTGGATCGAACTCGATGTGGTGCAGTGCGGCTATTGCCAGAGCGCGCAATTGATGGCGGCTTGCGCGTTGCTGAAGCACAAGCCCGATCCGACCGATGCCGACATCGACGAGGCGATGACGCCGGTGGTGTGCCGTTGCGGCACGTATCCGCGGGTACGGGCGGCGATACATCAGGCGGCGGCGAAAGTGCGGAACAGCTAGCCGCTCTTTCGGTCCGCCGCCCGCCCAGCTCAGTTAGCCAACATTTCGACCACCGCAACCACTGCGGTGAAGATACCGATGCATCCGCCCAACGTGACTACACCCTGCATGAATGGCGACATACGAGACTCCGTAGCGTGAAGTGGTGTCACGTATTTAACCGAAAGTGAAAGCAAAAAGAAAGATTTTCAAAAATAAATCGTAAGACGGCCGATCAAGGCGCTTTCGCAGTTGCGGCCGTCGACGCTCCCGACTTCGCGGACGGCTTGGCCGCGACAGGTGTTGCCTTCAGCTGCGGCCGCGTTTCACCCGGCGTGCTTTGCCCGCCAACTTCCCACCCGCCGCCCAGCGACAGGAACAGATTGACCTGATCGATCGCCACCTGACCCTCCGCCGCCGCGAGCTGCGACCTCGCGGCTGTCAGCGTGCGCGTCGCGTCGAGATCGGAGATGTACGACTCGCGCCCGGCGCGATACAGCCGATGCGTTTCATCCGCCGATTGCGCCGCCGACTTCAGCGCCGCGCGCAGCGATTCGGCGCGCGCGTAATCGGACGCGTAGGTCGCGAGGTTGGTCTCGGTTTCGCGCAGCGCGGTCAGCACCACGCCGTCGAACTTCGCGAGCGCGAGCTGGCTCGACGCTTCGGCTTCGTGGACCCGTTGGCGCGCGCCATTGGTCGGGAAGGTCCAGCTGATCAGCGGACCGAAGGCCCAACGCGCCGTCGGCGAGGTGGGAATGTCTTCCAGAATGCCGGTGAAGCCCGCCGATGCGCCAATGCTGATGCTCGGATAGAGCGCCCCGGTCGCGACGCCGATGCGCGCCGTCGACGCCGCGAGCTGACGCTCGGCTTCGTGCACGTCCGGGCGTCGCCGCAGCAGCCCGGCGCCGTCGCCGATCGGAATCGGCTGGTGGATTTGCGGCAGCCGGTCGCAGGCGAGCACGGCCGGCGGCAATTGCGACGGTGCCTCGGCGAGCAGCATCGCGAGCCGGTATTGTGCGATCTTGCGGCGCGCGGTGTAGCGCGGGATGTCGGCCGTCAGAGTCTCGACCTGAGTCTGGCCGCTCGTGACCGCGGTCTGGTTTCCGCGTCCCGCGTCGCGCAGACGGCGCGACACGTCCACGCGCTCCTTCTGTAGCGCGAGCGATTGCTGCGCGACGCGCAGCTCCTCGGCCGCCGAGCATTGTTCGACGTACGAGCGCACCACGTCCGCGACGACAGTGATGCGCGCGAGGTCGCCCGCGGCTTCCACGGCCTCGGTGTCTGCCGCCGCCGCTTCGACGCCGCGGCGCAGCTTGCCGAACAGGTCGATTTCGTACGAGACGTTGATGCCCATGTCACCCAGGTTGGCGACCGGCAGTTTCTCGAAGAGCAGGTATTGCTCGGCCGATTCCTGCGCGCGCTGGATCGCCACCGACGCGTTGCCCGAAAAACCGCCCTGCGCTTGCGCTATGCCCAGCACCTCGCGCGAGCGCGCGAGATTCGCGGTCGCGACGCGCAGGTCGGTATTCGATTTCAACGCCTGGTCGACCAGACCGTTCAGCACCGGATCGTCGTACAGCTTCCACCAGACGGTCGGCAGATTGAGGGTTGACGTCAGCTTGGGATCGGCGCCCTCGATCGCGCCGTTCGCGAGCGGGGCATTGACGAGCGCCTGTTTCGGCAGCGTGTAGTTCGGCCCGACGTTGATGCAGCCGTTCAGCGCGACGGTGAGCGGCAATAACGGCAGCAGTGGCAGCAGCGGCAAGCGCGGCGCCAGCGAGGACAAGGTACGCACGAACTTCATTGCGACGCGCCCGACGGTGCGGTGCCCGACCCAGCGGACCCGGACGCCACCGATGAACCCGGCGCCACCGGCGCAGCCGAAGCGGCGACCGTGCCAGATGCGCCACCCGTGCCCGACACGGCTCGTCTCCTGAGCGGCGACAGGTCACGCACCGACACCGTCGCGGTACGCCCCGCGATCAGGCGGAAATCAGCGGGCACTTCATCGAGCGCGACCCGCACCGGAATGCGCTGCGCGAGCCGCACCCAGCTGAACGCCGGGTTCACGTTCGGCAGCAGATTGGCGCTTTGCGTGCGGTCGCGGTCTTCGATACCGGCGACGATGCTCTGCACGTGCCCGCGCAGCGGCTTCGGCTCGCCCATCACGATGATGTCGACCGGCTGGCCGATGTCGATGCCGCGCAGCTTGGTTTCCTCGAAGTAGCCGTCGACGCGGAACGAATGCATGTCGACCACCGCGACCACCGCGCGACCGGCCGCGACGAATTCGCCGACGTGCGGCGCGCGGTCGTTCAGATAGCCGTCTACCGGGCTTTTGATCGTCGAGCGCTCGAGGTTCAGCTTCGCGGTGTCGATCGCGACGTTCGCGTCGGCGAGCGCGGCTTCGCCCGCCTCGACGCGCGAGCGGCTTTCTTCGAGTACTTCGGCGGCGACGAGGTTGCCGAGCTGACGATTGCGCGCGTATTCGCGGCGCGCCTGATCGAGCGTCGCGCGGCGCTGCTGCGCCGTTGCCTCGGCCTGACGCAATGCGAGCGTGTAGCGCGCCTGATCGATCCTGAACAGCACCTGGCCTTGCTTGACCTGCTGGTTGTCCGTGACCTCGACCGACGAAATCAGTCCCGACACGTCGGGCGCGACCTGGATCACGTCGGCGCGTACGCGCCCGTCGCGGGTCCACGGCGCGAACATGTAGTAGTTGACGAGTTTCCATAGCACGAATGCTGCGACCACTACGACGATCAGGGTCAGCAGGATCTGACCGACGGAGAACCAGGTTTTTTTCACGTTATTAGTCTGTGCGAAACGACGACGACAAGGCCCAGCACCAGCACATAGACGCCGAGATCGAAGATGGTGCGATGCCAGACGAAGCGGTAAAAGCCGGTGTAATCGAGCGCGGTGCGAATGCCGAGGTTGATCAGATACGCGATCAACATCAGCACCAGCACGGACGGTACGAACACGCCGAAGATATCGATTTCACCGATCATCGCGGGAACTGGGAAAAGGGAGGGCGGGGTGCGCAAGCGGGCGCAAGCAGGGGCGCAAGAATGGGTGCATCACGCGGCGGCCTCCGGTTCGGTCGGCGTTGGTTTCGTGAGGGTCGCCGGAAACAGCGAAAGACGCAAGCCGACCAGCGCGTGCAGCGCATCGCGCAACTGACGCGCCGAGGTCTGCGAGGTCTCGGTCGGCGCCGCGGCATTGGCGAGCCCCTGCGCGGTGACGCGCGCGACGGCCACGTCGATCAACGACATCAGGCTGTCCGGCACCGGAACGCGGTGACGTCGATCGATGCAGATCTCGTAGTATGTACGCACTCCATCGAGAACATGGTCGATCGCGCCGGCCGCTTCGCCGCCGAGCTTGCGTGTGAGGCGGCGCAGGTCCAGCGCATTGAACCCGATGCGCAGATCGCGGAAGCTCTCGATCGACGGATGGCGGTAGTCGTCGGTGGCCGCGAGGCGCGGGATCAATTGCATCAGCCGGTCGAGCATGCGCGCGGCGAGATTGCGCGGGTCTTCGATCGGCCGCGTCGACGCGCTCAGCGCGACGTCGGCCCAGCTCGAGCGCAACAGGCGCGCCGCGGCCAGCTCGGCGCCGAATGGGCGCGTTGCGCGGGTCCACAGGTATGCATAGAGCAGGCCGGAGAGGCCCGCGAGGTTGGCGTTCAGGAACGTCAGGAAGTTCGCGTCGTACGCGTCCTGAATGCTGATGAAGGTGGCCGTGTTCACCGCGACCAGCACCGTCACCATGTTGAACTGCGGGCGCGGAATCAGCGTGCCGACCAGAATGAACGGCGCGGCGAACAGGATCACCAGCATCGCGAAGTCGTGCACCTGCGGCAGCACGACGAACAGATAGAGACCCGCGGCCACGACGGCGACGCCGGTCGCGAGGAAGAAGCGGAACACGAACGGCGCGGGTTCGTCGAGCGCGGCGAAGAAGCAGCAGGCGACCGCCGCGAGCGTGACCGCGCTCGCGCCGTCGTTCCAGCCCGAGCCGATCCACAGCGCGCACGCGAGCACCACAGCCGCGGCCGCCGACACGGTCGCGAACAGCATCATGCCGCGATCGTAGAAGCGCTCGGTGCCGCCGAGTCGCCAGTGACGGAAATGCGGCCGCCACGAACCTTCCTCGCGCGTGATGATGATGCGCAGCGAGCGGCAGTCTTGCCACACGTCGATCACTTGCGCGAGGCGCCACAGTGCATTCGACAGCAGCGCGCCGTCCCAATGCACGAGCGCGGCGGCGGGCGGGTGCATCGCGGCGATGCGCGCGCGCAGCGCGTTGGCGGTTTCGTCCGCGTGATAGCCCTCGTTCGGCGCGGGCAGCGGTTGGTTGAACCACTTGATGACGTCGTCGATCAGCGTCTGGAGTCCTTCGGGCCAGTGTTGCGGGCCGTTGTTGTAGAGCGCGAGCAGCGGATCGGCGAGCGACGACATGATCGGCAGCAGCAGTTGCATGCGGCCACGTAGTTCATGCGCGCGCGCGAGGACGTCGGGCCGCGTGTGATCGTAGGCGAGCTGGCTCAGCAGCAGTTCGAGACCGTTGATCGTGCTCGCGAGTCGTTGCCGAGCGCCGGAAATCGCCGAGCTTGCGATGCGGCCCGACAGCGTTTCGGTCGCGTAGAACGCGGCGTCGCGAAACCATGCGTCGGTGCGCTCGATGATGGTCGGCGCGAGCCGGCTCGGAAACACCGCGCTGCCGACGATGCTCGCGCAGACGATGCCGAGAATGATCTCTTCGGTCCGGCTCACGGCGAGATCGAAGACGCCGGTCGGATTCGTCACCGACGGCAGCGCGATGATCGGCATCGTATAGGCGGCCAGCATGAACACGTAGCTGCGCGCGGTGCGGTCGGACACCGCGAGGTAGAGCATCGTGCCGGTCCACGTCGCGACGATCACGCTGAACAGGTACGGCGATTCGACGAACGGCGGCACCAGCAGCACCGCGCCCGACGCGCCGAGCGCAGTGCCCAGCGCACGATAGATCGCCTTCGAGCGGGTCGCGCCGACGAACGGGTTCGACACGATGTAGACGGTCGCCATCGCCCAGTACGGCCGCGGCAGTTGGAACGCGAGGCCGATGTAAAGCGCGAGCATGGCCGCGGCGAACGTTTTGACGGAAAACAGCCAGTCGCGGAGAGTGGGATAGACCATGAACCGTTACGCGGAATCGGCGTTGTGCGGCGCGGTGGCTCGCGCGCCGCTCTTGGTGGACTTGCGCGCCTTGGCGGTGCTGCGTGATTTGCCGGCCGTTTTGGCAGCGCTTTTGCCGCTCGTCCGTTTGACCTTGCTGGCAAGCGCCTCGCCTTTGGCGGGCTCGCGCTTCGCCGACGAGGTGCGCTTCGTCGCCTCGTGCCTGACCGATTCCGGGCGCACGGGCTGCGCGCGTTCCTGACGCGCGTCGCGCTCGACGCTTCCCGGTTCGGCGCGTCCGGCGGCATCGGCCGTGAATGCGTCGAGCACGCGCAGGGCGGCTTCGAGATCGTCGCGCGATACGCCTTTGAGCGCCTGCGCGCGCAACGTGACCAGCTCCTCCTCCATCTTCGCGGTGACGGCGCGGCCTTCGTCGGTCAGTACGACGGTCTTCGCGCGGCGGTCTTCGGGATCTTCGTCGCGGCGCATCAGGCCGGCCGCGCACAACTGGTCGAGCAGCCGCACGAGGGACGGCCCCTCGATGCCGATGTGATCGGCGAGCGTGACCTGACGCACCGCCGAGCCGAGCCGGCTCGCGGTCAGCAGCGGCGTCGCGCACGCTTCGGATACGTTGAAGGCCGCGAGCACACCATGACTCGTGCGCCGCCACTTTCTGGCGGCGACGACCAGCGTGCTGCTGACTGTGCGGCGCAGGGCATCGAGATTCGACATGGCCGGTATTGTATTTCCAAAATATTCGTTAGCAAACTATTGAATTGGAAATCGTGGCCGAACCGGAGGAGTCTGCGGCGTGAATGCGACAGCGGCATTAAATCGGTGGCCAGGAGGTGGGCTTACAGAATCGTTGGGTGTGCGGTGCGCCGCAATTTAATGGACATTTTGATGCAAGAGGTCTACTTGATTCACTTGAGCTTGATTCACGCGAGCAGCCCGATCCGCACCGTGCGCGCCAGATCGTCGAGCTGAAACGGCTTGCGCAGGATCGTGCAATGCTTGACTGCGAGATCGGCAATGTCGACGTCCGCATAGCCGGTCGCCAGGACCACCGGTAGATCGGCACGAAGCTTGCGCGCCGCGGCGATCACGTCGATGCCGTTCATGCCCGGCATCGCGAAGTCGACCATCAGCAGATCGGGATGATCGTCGACGAGGCGGTCAAGGCCGGCCTGGCCGTCGGCGGCCTCCGTCACCGTGTAGCCGAGCATGCGCAACGATTCAACGAGCATCGCGCGCACTTCGCTGTCGTCCTCGATCACGAGCACGCGCTTGTCGCCGACCGCGTTCGCTTCCGCATCGGACTCCGCTTCGCTGTGCGCGGCCACTCGCTCGCGCATCGGCAGCCAGATCTGCACCGTGGTGCCGGTACCTTCTTCGCTGAAGATGCGCGCGGCGCCGCCCGCCTGCCTCGCGATGCCATACACCTGGCTCAGGCCTAGCCCCGTGCCCTTGCCGATCGGCTTGGTCGTGAAGAACGGATCGAACACGCGCGACACGACGTCTGGCGGAATGCCCTCACCCGTGTCGGCGACTTCGATCACGACGTAGCGGCCATGCTTCAGCGTCTGGTCGGGCGCGTCGCGCAGGGTCACGTGGATGTCGAGGCGCCCGCCGGCCGGCATCGCGTCGCGCGCGTTGATCGCGAGATTGAGCACCGCGAGCTCGAGCTGATTTGCGTCGGCCTGGGTCCACATTTCGGTGCGCTCGAAGTCGTTGTCGTAGCGGATGCTCGAGCCGAGCGACACCGCGATGATGTCGCGCATGCCCTGCAGCAGCGCGACCACGTCGATCGCTTTCAGATTCGGGTTGCTGTTGCGCGAGAAAGTCAGCAACTGGCCAGTCAGTTTCGCGCCGCGCTCGGTCGCGCGCTTGACGGTGGCCGCCATGCCGCGCAGGCGTTCGTCGCCGCCCACGCGCGCGATCAGTTCCGCGTTGACCATGATCACGTTCAGCAGATTGTTGAAGTCGTGCGCGATGCCGCCGGTCAGCTGACCGAGCGCCTCCATCTTCTGCGATTGCACGAGCACGGCCTGAACCTTCGCGCGCTCGTGGATCTCGGCCATCAGCCGGTCGTTGGCTGACGCAAGTTCGTGCGTGCGCGCGGCGATGCGGCTTTCCAGCGAATCGTTCAGCTGCTCCAGCGCGTCCTGTGCCTCGATGCGCTCGGCAAGCAGCCTTCGCGACTCATATTGCCGTCCGCGGGCCCGCAACGACGACGCGACCGCGCGCCGCAACGTTTCCGAATTGAGCGGACGTTCGAGCACCACTACGTTGCCGAGCCGTTCGAGCACTTCGAGCCCGCGCGCGGATCGATGGCCGATGCTGCGGGCGGCGAGCAGGATGAACGGGAAGTCGGACCATGCGGGCTGCCGTTCGAGCCACGCATACAGGCTCGAGCCGTGGCCGTTCGCGAGCGCTTCCTCGGTGAGCAGCGCGGTGCCCGCGCCGACGTCGAGCTCGCTGGTGAGCGCGTCGGCGTCGTCGCAGGTCACGCAGGCGCGTGCGTCGTTGTGCAGAGCGGCGGTGATCACTTCGGCGTCGCGGCCGAACGGTGCGAGGATGAGGACACGCTGCTCCATCGCTCACTGTCCTGACGTATCGATCAGATGGTTCGTCGCGCCGAGCATCACGGTGCTGCCGCGATACGAGGGCAGGCCCGACAGCACGCCCTCGAAGTCGCGCAGCGCTTCGCCGACCTCGACGCCTTCGGTGCCGAGGCGGAACTGGCGGATCGTGCGTTCATGATCGTTCGCGCGGCTCTTGACGGCGGTTATTGCCGTCAGCACTTCGCCTTGGTGCTCGAAATAGCGGAACAGCACGACCACGTCGCTCAGATAACTGACGTCGACCTCGGTCTGCACTTCGCCGATGATGCCGTGCTGCCCGAGCACGAGCATCGTGACCACGCCCTGCTGATTCAGATAGCCGAGCAATTCGTGCATGTGCAGCAGCAGGTAGCGCTCGCCGGGCATCGCCTGCAGATAGGCGTTCAGGCTGTCGACCGCGACATAGCGCACGTGCTCGTTTTCGACCGCGTTGCGCACGTCGCTCGACAGCTCGCCCGGTGAGATTTCCGCGGGATCGATCTGGCGCAGCATCAGCAGACCGCTTTCGACGTGCGGGGCGAGATCCATGCCGAGCGTCGCGCAGCGTGTGACCAGCGTGCTGAGCGTTTCGTCGAATACGTAGTACGCGCAACGCTCGCCGCGTTCGAGTGCGGCAAGTAGGCACGACACGACGGTGGTGGTTTTGCCGACCCCCGACGGGCCGATGATCAGCGAATTGGTGCCGGGGACGAGGCCACCGCCGAGCAGCGCGTCGAGGCCGGGCGTGCCGGTGCTCATCGGGCTCGTGCCGAATTCGCTGTGATGCTCGGCGGCGACCAGACGCGGATAGACGCGCAGACCGCCGGTGTTCAGCGTGAAGTCGTGATAGCCCTCGCGGAACTTGATGCCGCGCATCTTCGCGATGCGCAGACGGCGGCGATTGCCGCCGTAATCATAAGCGACGTTTTCGAGGCTGATCACGCCGTGCACGATGCTGTGAAGCTGAATGCCGGAGGCGCTGGCCGACGTGTCGTCGAGCAGCAGCACCGTGCATTCGCGCGTCGAGAAATGGTGCTTGAGCGCGAGAATCTGCCGACGGTAGCGCAATGGGTTCTCCGCCAGCAGACGCAGTTCGGACAGGCTGTCCAGGACGACGCGCGCCGGCTTCAGTTCGTCGACGTGCTCGATCACGTTGCGCACGCTTTCGCCGAGTTCGACTTCGGCCGGGTGCAGCACGGTCTGTTCGTATTGCGGTTCGAGCCCTTCTTCGGGCAGTTGCTCCAGTATCGTGAAACGGCTCAGATCCCAGCCGTGGCTCACGCCGATCGCGAGCAGTTCAGCACGGGTTTCGGACAGCGCGATATAAAGGCCGGTCTGCCCTTCGTGCAGGCCCTTGAGTAAGAATTGCAACGCGAGGGTGGTTTTACCCGTGCCTGGCACACCCTCCACGAGGTACATGCGGTTCGGCGTAAGACCACCGCCGAGGATGTCGTCGATGCCTTCGATGCCCGACGATATGCGGGCGGGGGTAGGGGCGGCGGTAGTGGTCGACATGATGGTTGAAATGACGTCGGCAGTGGCTTTGATCGGAACGGGCGCGATGTCGCGGCCGGTATGGCGCTACGCAATTTGTGTGCCGTCGTGAATTGCCTGCGTGCTCGGGCCTCGCGCGCACGGGCATGAAGCGTGCTGTTAAAGGTGGCTCGCTGCGAGTTTTTCTTCAGCAGCACTTGGGAAGCTTCACGCACACCATGAAAACCTGTCGACTTTCCGCTATCGCGCTTACCGCGGCATCGCTCGTTGCGCTGCTGCCGGTCAGTGCATCCGCCGACGATAGCCCCAGACCTTGCGGTGCGCTCAAACGGATCGTGGCCGCGGCGCCGGACGGCTTCGCCTCGCTGACACCCGACGACGGCAAAGGCGTTGCGCAACCTTATGGCGATGACGCGCAATGTTCGGCCGCGCATCGAAGTTTCCAGTGCACGTGGACGCCGCATCAGGCGGCGGGCTCGAACGCGGATGCATTGGAAGCGGTCGCGGCAGACGTCGCGTCGTGCCTGCCCGATGCAACGCACGATCAGAATTCGCCGGGACGTCAGCACTTTTATCTCGGCGCGAAGGATCGACGCACCGAAATCACGCTGACGCCCGAGGGGTCCAACCGGTTGCGGCTCGTGGTGTCGGGCAGGTAAGCGGCGGTGCCGTTCAGGCGGTGGCGGCCGGCCACCACGACCAGCCGCGTCGCGAGTGGCGTAATGCGACGACCGACAGCGGCGCGATCTCGATGCGACAGAACACGGTTGGCGATGCGCCGAGGGCGTGCACGATTGCCGCTCGCAGTAGAGCCGCGTGGGTGATGGCGACGATGGTTCGACTGTGCGCAAAGGCCGCGAAGCTTGCTTCGTTGACGGCATTGCATGAACGCACGTCTGCCTGCTGCGCGTCGAGCCACTCTCCAACCCGCTGCACGAGTTGACCGAACGATTCGCCGCCGGGCGGCGCGGCGTCGGGCTCGCGTGTCCAGGCGGCGAGTTCGCGGGGCGTTTCGTCGGCAATGTCCGCGAGGCGCTGGCCGCGCCATTTGCCATAGTCGATATCCGCCAATGCGTCGGCAGGCGTGGCGCTCAGACCGAGCGCGGCGGCCGTTTCGCGCGCGCTGGCGGCGGGGCTGGTGAACACGGCGGCGTCGGCGGGAAGCGCGAGACACGCGCGCGCCGCTTCGGCTTCGGCGCGACCGCGCGCGTCGAGCGGATCGTCGGCAGGGAAGCGGCCCGCGCGCTGCGCGGCCGTTGCCGCGTGGCTCACCAGTAATAGTCGCGTATCCATTCTTTGCGTTGGCGCTCCATTCGTACTTGCCTGCGAGGTTTCATCGGTTCGCGGCGAGCGTTGCGAGGTAGCCCTCGCCGTCACGGAAGCCGCAGTTTAGCGCGTAGAATAGCGGCACTGCGAAGCACGGAAGCCGGTGAGAGCCCGGCGCGGTCGCGCCACTGTAATCGGCATTGCAATCCACAAGAGCCGAAAGCCAGACCTGAGCTTCGCACCATTCCTCTGCAATCGACTTTCGGGGCGCGTCACCCCAGGAGATGTCCATCATGACCGAAGCTGTTCTTGATCGCGCCGCGCAACCGGCGGCCCAGCCCACTCCCATTCCATTGCGCGAACTGCTGCCATGGGTCGTGTTCGGCGGCTTGCTGCTGTTGCTCGCGCTTTACTTCGTTGGTGCGGAACAGGGCGCGACGTCGCTCGTGCCCGGCATGTACGTGCATGAGTTCGTGCACGACGGCCGCCATCTGCTCGGCTTTCCCTGCCACTAACGGAGTTCGACATGGTAGGTAAATTGTTGGTGCGCGGGATGCTCGCGGGCATCGTCGCGGGCTTGCTCACGTTCGCGTTCGCGCGAATCGTCGGCGAACCACAGGTCGATCAGGCCATTTCATTCGAAGAAAAAGCGGCCGCCGCGCGCGGCGAGGCGCCCGAGCCCGAAATCGTGAGCCGTCAGACGCAGGCTGGCCTCGGCCTGCTGACTGGCGTGGTCACGTATGGCGCGGCATTTGGCGGGCTGTTCTCGCTGGTGTTTGCGTATGCGTATGGACGCGCGGGTACGTTGAGCGTGCGCGCGCTGTCCGCGTGGCTCGCGCTTGGCGCGTTCATCACGCTCGTGATCGTGCCGAATATCAAGTATCCGGCCAATCCGCCGTCGGTCGGTGATCCGGAGACGATCGGCACGCGCACGGGCCTGTTCTTTCTGATGATCGCGATTTCGCTCGCGACGATGGTGTTTTCGCTGAAGGTGCGGCGTCGCGCGGCGGCGAAGCTGGGTGCGTGGAACGGTTCGATCGTCGCGGGGCTCGTGTTCGTCGTGATCATCGCGGCCGTGCAACTGTCGATGCCGGTCATCAATGAAGTGCCGGCCGCGTTCCCGGCTGTGCTGCTGTGGAAGTTCCGCGTCGCGGCGATCGGCATGCAGGTGGTCATGTGGACGACGATCGGGCTGCTGTTTGGCGCGATGGTCGAGCGCAGCGCTTTTATGCGTACGAATGCGCGGGTGACGATGAAGTCCGCCTGATTATGACGGTGACACGCGGCCGCGCAAGCGGCCATGCTTCGCGCGCAACGCGCGAGAATGGTTTTGGATCAAGCACTTGCCGCGGTTGTGGAGCGGTTATCCACAGCCTTGCAAACATTTTCTGTGGAAAAGCTGCTTAACGGCTTTTCGCAACTCCACTCATCTCTCCCTTTCGCCGCGGCGCTCCGGAGAATTCAATTGGAAGCCTAACTAATTCAGGTTGCACGCGGCGTTGCTCAATTTTTAAGCTCTTCAACTTTTTAAAATAAATTGTGAGCAGGGTATTGACGTGTTGTCGACCGCTCTCCATAATCCCGTTTCTCTGCTGCAGACGCAGCGACGCAAACGAAGCGGTGCCGGGTAGTGGTGGTTCAGGTGGTTCAGGCGCGGCGGGTTTGGCGGACCGATCT
>NZ_JACHDL010000023.1:0-134828 GCF_014201055.1 Paraburkholderia sp. CI2 | reverse complement strand
TCACTCGCTTAACCTGCCCACGCCGCTGAAGCCCACGCCATCAAAGGCTTCCCGCTTCTCCGCACCCCGGCGTCCGGAGCGCGAAAGAGCGGAATCCTAGTCGCCGCAGCCAGAACTTGCAAGCGAAATCCTGGGGGTTTCCTTAGGGGATCTTTCCCATACGGCCCGGGTCATCTATCGATGGGGTTTTCACTTCGGGCGCCAGCGTCTGGACGGCGGATGCGCCGATCGTCCAATCATGCAGCACGGTATAAGCGACCGCCAGCAACGTCGGGCCGATGAAAACACCAAGAAAACCAAACGCAAACGCGCCGCCGAGGATGCCGAGCATCACCAGAATCAACGGCATGTCACTGTTTTTGCCAATCAGGATCGGCTTGATGACGTTGTCGGCCATGCCGACTACCAGCAGGCCCCATATGACCACAAAAATCGCCCATCCAGTCGACCCGCCCTGATACAGCCAGATCGCTGCCGGCAACCAGACAATGACCGGACCGCCCGGCACCACCGACAGAAAAAACGTCACGAGCCCGAGCAACGCCGGCGCCGGTACGCCCGCCATCCAGAAACCGAATCCCGCGAGAACCGCCTGTACGAGGGCCGTACCAAGAATCCCGTAGACCACCCCCTTCACCGTGCTGCCCGCCAGCGCCAGCAGATACTCGGCGCGCTCACCGGCTACTCGACGCATGCCGGCTTTCAGCCAGGCGGCCGCCCCCTCGCCACCGGTATAAAAGAAGAACGCAAGCACGATGCTCAACGCCAGCAGCCCCAGCCCATGCGTCACCGCAAGCGCCGCCGCCAGAATCCACTTCCCAGCCGGAGCGGCGAGCGTGCGCAATTGCGCGATCAACTCGGAATTGCTGCTGGTCAAGCGCTCCCAAAAGGCCCCGATGCTCGAACCAACCAGCGGGATCCGCTGCACCCACGGCGGCAGATCGGGCAACCCCGACTCGAAAAGTCTTTGCACCAGCGCAACGATGTCGTGAACATGCGCGCCGAACGCGAAACCCGCATAGACGAACGGCCCGAGCACTACGACCAGAATAATCAGCACGATCAAGGTCGCGGCCAGCTTGCGCCGCCCGCCGACCACGCCAGTGAGTCGCCGGTAGAGTCCCCAGGAACTGTAGCTGAGGATGGCGCCCCACAGCAGCGCGGTCGTAAATGGCGCCAGCACCAGCAACGACCCACCCACGAGCACAATCAATGCGAATACCGCGGCAAGTCGCTCGATCAGTTGGTCAGATTTCACGATGAATCTCCTATTGCGCCAGACCGTGGCAATGACATGACACACGCCCGTCAGGCGCCCGCTGAACGCCGTCAGTATAGAAGCGAGTTGGGCGTCCGGGGTGCCTTATACCATCCCGCCAGGGTGTTGCGAGTCGCTTGCGACTGTGCCGGTGGCGACCGCATTTTTTGAGATGAAAGCGCCCAAATTGCCCGGAGATTGCTGGCCAATCCATATAGCTGCCTGGAAAAGACTAGAATATAAGGTTCCGTGCCCCCAATTTTTCTGGATTTATGCGCTCGCGAATCACCAAACGTCTCCCTCCCGACGCCGACAAGCTCGTCGGTCTCTCGCTCGCGCTTTTCGCGTCGGGCAGCCGTACCGAAGATCGCTTCTGGGAAGCGAAGCTCGACGCGCTGCTGGCCAAAGTCGTGCGCAACGCCAACCAGACTACGCTGGACGCCGCGCTCGACCATCTGCAGCAAAACCATCCGGATGCCTACGGCGCGCTGGCCGACATGGCGGAAACGCACAGCGAATCGTTCGTGATCGAACATGAAGGCGTGTCTTATGAGGCGCTGCTGATCGCCGCGCCTGTGCTCGCCTGGACCCGCTACGTGATTCCGTCCGGCCCGCTCAAGTCCGACGCCGCCGACGCCCTGCGCGCGCACCTGCAAGCGCACGTGCTCGCCGCCAACACGCGCGTGGCAATGGCTCCGTTCCTGTTCAGCATCGACCAGTTGCCGCGCCATCACGTCGAAACGTGGCGCATCGCCCAGCAACTTGCGCAAGCCGCGGTCAGCGGCGGCAACGCGAAGCTCAATTTCGGCGAACTGCCGGAGACCTCGCCGATTCTGGCGGACCCGCGCTTTTTGCTCGCCGTAGTCGCCGCTCCCGTCGGCGACGCGACGTTCCGCTGGCAGGAAGAAGAGCACGGCACTCGCATCGAGCGCGGCCAATGTCTCGAGCAATGGGCCACCCAAGGCGGCGCGAATCTGTCGGTTGTGCTGCCGGGCTGCGAATTCGAATGTCTGCTGCCGGATGCGTACTACTCGGCGTGCCGCGACGCCGATGAAAGTGTGCGTCCGCACACCGTGCGTACCGCCGTGCGTTATCTTTTCGACACTATTGGCGCGGCGCCGCAGGATCTGCGCGCGGTGGTCGCCGGCTTCGGCGAACGGCGCATCGACGAATACCGCGTCGGCTTCACGCGCAAGGGCAGCAACGACGTGATCTACGGTGTCGTGTGGCCACTCTACGGCCGCGAAAACGGCGAGGCGGGCATCGACGAGGAGCCGGAGGAAATCACCGGCTCGGACGAACCGCTCGAGGAAATCGTCGCGCTGCTCAAGGAAACCGGCATCACGGATGTGCGCCGCCACGCGGGCCGCTTCGAGCCGGAATATTGCGACGACTGCGGCGTGCCGCTGTATGCGGACCCGCTCGGCGAAATCGTCCACGCGGAAATGCCCGAAGACGCCGAGCCCGCGCAACCCCATTTCCATTGACACCGAAGTCGACATCCCTGCCTTATCGCAAAAAAGCCCCGTATATACGGGGCTTTTTTGTTGATTGTCCGCATTTCTTATGCCTTTTGGACAGCCGTCAAAACGAAGGGAATTTGTCATCATAGGCACGGTGACGCATCGCCGTGATCGAGTCAGCTCCACGAGTCCCACAGATGCGTCGCGCCATTTCGCCCGATACATCTGGAGACATGCATGCGCTTCGCGATTCTCAATTCAAACGCAGAACGACGTGATGGACTCAAGGCCTTGCTGCGGCAGATCGACCGGCTGGCACGCTTCACAGAAGCCGATGAATGGCGTCTGCTCGAACGTCCGTTCAAGCGTTATCGGCCTGATCTCGTCGTGATCGACTGGGAGGACTGGATGTCGGTTGCGCAGGTGCGTGCGTTGCTCAGCCACTTTCCGGACCTGCGCATCAGCGTGCTCACCGACGGGACTTTGCCCGCGCTCGTGCGCGCGCTGATGGACGAAGGTGTGCTCGGCGTTGTTCCACGCGACACCGATCCCTGCCTGATCGTGCGCGCATTGGAAATGGTGCTGCTCGGCGGTCACTACGTGCCGCCCGGCGCGCTGGCGATCGATCCGCCGCTGCCGACCGACACCGCGATCCGTACGTTCGACGAAGAAAGTCCGCCGCCCCGCCGCAACAAACTCTCGGGCGGGCTATCACCGCGGCAGGAGCAGATCATGCGCTGCGTGCACATGGGCAGCACCAACAAGATGATCGCGCGCACGCTCGGCATTAGCGAAGGTACGGTCAAGATCCACCTGACGAGCATATTCCAGCAACTTGGTGCGCCCAATCGCGCCGCGGCGGTCGCGCTTTACAACGGATGGCTCACGAATCATTTGCAAGTGCTGCGCAACAACGGCGAGCACAGCGCGCGGCCGGTCATCCGCGGGCAGCCTGGCCCAGTTCCGCTCCGGCGCCGCACACGTGCGCGCTTCCAGTATCCGTTGCCGGGCAGCGACACCGGCAGCGCGCTACCGATGGCCGCGGAGCCCGCCACGTCGTACGGTGAGGCCCCACCCGGCCGGCCCGCGCGGAAGTCGGTCGGGCCGGGTTCCGCATGACGAGGGGCGCGGGGCACGCCGCGCGCATGGGTTGGAACGTCCGCATGCGCGCAGCGTCGAGGGTGGGCTGGCATGGAATCCGCTCACACCTTTTGTCGTCCAACGAGTAATATGAGACACATGGGTTTCCTCTACACACCGCTTCCGTTTTGGGTCGCTGTCGGTGGCTGGATTGCCACTGCGATGGTGATCGCGCTCGCGCTGTGGAAAAAACCTTTCAAAAGACTTCAGGACGGCACGCTCCAGCATGTCTGGCTCGCGATAATCGTCGCGGTGTCGGTGCTGTGGTCGAGCAACGCCTGGCTCGACGACGGCACCGTGATGCACCTGCTCGGCGCCACGCTCGTCGTCACGCTGTTCGACTGGGGGCTCGCCCTGATCGCGATGGCGGTGGTCGCGGGTCTGGCCGCCGTCGTCTTCGATGCGCCGTGGCAGGGCATCGCGCTGACGTTCCTCGTGTACGGAGCCCTGCCCGTCGCCATCTCGACCTTGCTCCAGCGCATCTGCACCGCGTGGCTACCGCGCAATCTTTTCATGTTCATCTTCGGCCAGGGCTTCGTTTCGCCCGCCATTGCCGTGTCGTTGACGGCCGCGGCAGCGCTCGGCATCCATATCGTCGTGTCCGGCGGTTCGATGACCGTGGTGCCGATCGGCTACGCGCTCAGCGTGCTGCTGCTCGCCACCGGCGAAGCATGGTTCACTGGCATGGCGACCGCGCTGATCGCGGTCTACCGTCCCGCATGGGTGACCACCTACGACGTGCGGCGCTATCGTCTGGGCGGCCCGCGCACCTGAGAATGCGCGCTTTGACTTCGCGTGCGGCGCATCTGTGACAATCAGCGCCTCGTCACTGGAGACTTTCCGGGCGCCCCCATCAGGACAAGGCAGAATATTTGCAGCAACATTGAACTCAACCCTTGCGCGCGGCATCTTATTTGCCTCATCTCCTATTTGCGTCTAAAGAACTAGATGGATCGCACCAATGTACCGAGCCGGTTGCTGCGGGTGATCGGCCGGTTGGCAGCCTGCGCAGCGGGTCTCTCGCTCATCTGCGCGGCTCCCGCATTCGCTGATCAGCTCGAACAGCACAACGACCTCGTCAATAGATTTATCACCGAAATGCACGCGGATCCGCTCGTCGCGGACTGCGCCGCGCATGGCGACTTCGTCGCGAGCACGTCGACCGCTTTCGACCACGTCGAATTCCCGTCCAGTTCGTTCGACAGTGCGCACTCGTCGGTCACGCCATGGAACGACTCGTTCGACGAAGGCAAGCAGCGCGTCAAGGTGGACAGCATCGTCACCGTCGAGGGCGTCGGCGTGCGCGAGGACAACTCGGGCGAGCCGGCCGATCTGAAATTCCGCTGCGGCTACGTCGGCTCGCAGATGCTCGCATTCAGCTGGAACGATCCCGTACCGCCAAACCGCGCGCATAGCGCGGGATCGGGCCAGCACAAAGGCGGCAAAGGCAAGCACGCGGTCGGCGGCAAGACGTCGAAGAAGTCGTCGAAGACAGGCTCGGGCCAATCGTCGCGCACGACGTCGAGCAAATCGGCAAACAAGAGCTCGAAGAAGAAGAGCCAATGACATCTGGCGCTGATCGAGCCGCGCCACCGTCCGATCAGTCGCCCCAATAAAAAACGAGGCACGCACTTTTGCCGTGCGCGCCTCGTTTTTTGTGTCCATCCGTCCGCTTCTTCAGGCGAACGTCTCCACGTGTCGCAGGATCGCTTGCACCATTGCGGCGCCAAGCGATGCGCTGCGCTCGCCGTTCCAGCCGACCCGCTCGTCGGGCAGATTTGCGTTGTCCTTGAACGGCATTTCCAACGTCAACGACAGACAGCCGAATTCGTTGCCGATGTACTTCGACGCGAGCTTCAACGCATCCTCGCGATACTTGCTCGCCGCATAGCCATACTTGTCCTGAAAATCCGGACTCGCGTGCTTGAACGCCTCGATGAACGCCGTCTGCTCGCGGCCCTGCCGCTCGGTGAAGCCCGGCAACATTTCGGAGCCCGCGACGAACACATACGGCAATGCCTCGTCGCCATGAATATCGAAGAACAGGTCGCAACCTATCGCATGAATCGCGTCGCGCACCACCAGCACCTCGGGACTGCGCGCGGCATCCGGCTCCATCCATTCGCGATTCAGGTTCGCGCCGGCCGCGTTGGTGCGCAGATTGCCGCGCACGCTGCCGTCCGGATTCATGTTCGGCACGATGTGAAACACCGCATGATCGTAGAGCTTGCGCGCGACCGGGTCGCCCGCCCAATCGCCCCAACCGGCGAGGCGCTTCACGAACCCCTCGATGAACCATTCGGCCATCGTCTCGCCCGGATGCTGCCGGGCAATCAGCCAGATGTTCTTTTTGGGCGCGGCGTTGGCGGCATCGTTGGCGGGCGGCGTGCCGAGCGTGAGCAGCGAAATCGGCCGGCCTTCGACCGTCTTGCCGAGTTCGGTCAGCGACGCGTGCGGCATCTGCTGCACGGCGCCGAGAAACTCCGCATGACGCTCCTCGCTGTACGGTTCGAAGTACGCGTAGTAGATGCTGTCGAAATCGGGCGTATGGTCGATCGTCAGCACGCGGCCGTCGTACGACGTCGGCACGCGAAACCAGTTCACGCGGTCGTAGCTCGCGACCGCCCGATAGTCGCGCCAGCCCTCCGCGAACGCGCACGCGGCGGCGTTCTCGAAGGTCATCACGCAGCGCTCGCCCGCCGCGCCCGACAGGCGGAAATAGAACCACTGCGCAAACTCGGCGTGGCTGTCGGGCCGTACGCGCAGGCGAATATTGCCGGCGTCCTCGCAGGACAACACATCAACTGCGCCTGCGTCGAAATTGCTCGTAATCGATAACGTCATCGGAGTCTTCCCTGCCTGAATTCACGCTGCCTTTTTAGCGCAGCGGCACGCTTATTCCGCAACGCGGCGGCGAAATACGAAAGTGGAGTCGTTCGAGGCTTCGGCACAGAACGCGTAGCCTTCGGTCTCGAAGTCCTTCAACTGCTCGGGACGATCGAGGCGATTTTCCACCGCGAAGCGCGCCATCAAGCCGCGCGCGCGTTTTGCATGGAAGCTGATGATTTTGTAGCGGCCGCCCTTCCAGTCTTCGAACACCGGCGTGACGACCGGCGCGTCGAGCAGCTTCGGCTTGACCGACTTGAAGTATTCGCCCGATGCGCAATTGACCAGCACGCGCGAGGTGGCCGCATTCTTCTTCAACTGCGCGTTCAACGCGTGCGTGATCCGCTCGCCCCAGAACGCGTACAGATCCTTGCCGCGCGGGTTGACGAAACGCGTGCCCATTTCGAGCCGGTACGGCTGCAGCAGATCGAGCGGACGCAGCAGGCCGTAGAGGCCCGACAGCACCCGCACGTGATTCTGCGCATAGTCGAGATCGGCCGACGACAACGTCTTCGCATCGAAACCTTCGTACACGTCGCCGTTGAAAGCGAGCACCGCCTGCTTGGCGTTGTGCGTGCCGAATTGCGGCGACCAGTCCGCGTAACGCTGAAAATTGAGGTGCGCGAGCTGATCGGAAATGCTCATCAGCGAAGCGATCTGTTGCGGCGACAAACGGCGCAGGCCGCTGATCAGTTCGGCGGCGTCATCGACGAAATCGGGGATCGTGTGCTTTTTGACGTGCGGCGGGGTGTCGTAGTCGAGCGATTTCGCCGGCGACAGAACGATTATCATAGAGGCTTGCAGGCACGCCGTGCCTGGCGGTCAAAGACGAAAGCCCGATTGTAACGAATGCCCGGTTCCCTCGCCTCAAGCGGCGCGTTGCGCGTCGTACTCGATTCCAATGTCTGGATCGACATACTCGTATTCGACGACCCTCACACGCGGCCGATCGCCGCCGCGCTCGAAAGCGGCGCGCTCGCCGCGCTGATCGACGCGCGCTGCCTCGCCGAGCTCGCCTACGTGCTCGACTATCCGCAGTTCGCGCACCGCAATGTCGACAAAGCCGCTGCGCTCGCGGTCGTCGCGCGGCTGGCGCAACTGGTCGAGCCGTGTGAGCCGACCGAGGCCGCCGCCGACGCGCGGCCGCTGCCCCAATGCAAGGATCGCGACGATCAGAAGTTTCTCGAGCTTGCGCATGCGGCGCAGGCCGACTGGCTCGTGTCGAAAGACCGTGCGGTGCTGAAGCTCGCGAAACGGATCGCGCGCGACTTCGGCTTCAGGATCGCGCAACCGGCACCGTTCGTCGCGGAAATCGGCATCGCGCAGAATGCTGGGGGCGAGCCCGTCAACGCGTGAATCCGACCGTCCGTGTGGCGCGTTGAGCCGAGCGCACGTTGAAGGTTCATCGTCAGGCGGCTTCTGACGATCAACGTGACACCCGCGGCGCGCACAGCGTCTCGCGATTCCCTACAATCAGGCTTCGCCCTTCGCAACGACAGTTCGAGAACCGGCCCACCTTATCGCACTGCTACCCACGACGCCATGAACGCACCGCACGACACGCCCACGAGCCCCACGTTTCCGTCTCGCCTGCCGAACGTCGGCACGACGATTTTCACCGTGATGAGCGCGCTCGCCGCGGAAAAAGGCGCGGTGAATCTGGGTCAGGGCTTTCCCGACTTCGCCTGCGATCCGCGCATCGTCGACGCGGTCGCGAACGCGATGCGCGACGGTCACAACCAGTATCCGCCGATGGCCGGTGTGCTGCCGCTGCGTCAGGCGATTTCGGACAAGATCGCGAATCTGTACGGCCGCCACTACGACGCCAATAGCGAAATCACCGTGACCGCGGGCGCCACACAGGCGTTGCTGACCGCGATTCTTTGCACTGTCCATCCCGGCGACGAAGTGATCGTGATTGAACCGACCTACGACAGCTATCTGCCGTCGATCGAACTCGCGGGCGGCAAGCCGGTTTTCGTCACGCTCGACGCACCCGACTACGCCATCCCGTTCGACAAGCTCGCCGCCGCGATCACGCCGAAGACGCGGCTCATCATGATCAACACGCCGCACAATCCGACCGGCACCGTGTGGCGCGAACAGGACATGCGCAAGCTCGAGGAGATCGTGCGCGGCACCAACGTGCTGATCCTGTCCGACGAGGTGTACGAGCACATGGTCTACGACGGCGCGCCGCATGAAAGCGTCGCGCGTTATCCGGAACTCGCGCAGCGCAGCTTCGTCGTGTCGAGCTTCGGCAAGACCTACCACGTGACGGGCTGGAAAGTCGGCTATGTGGCCGCGCCCGCCGCGCTGAGCGCCGAGTTCCGCAAGGTGCACCAGTTCAACGTGTTCACCGTCAACACACCGATGCAGATCGGCCTCGCCGATTACATGAAGGACCCGGCGCCGTACGTGGAGCTACCGGCGTTCTATCAGCGCAAGCGCGATTTCTTCCACGCGGGCCTCGCGAATTCGCGCTTCAGGCTGCTGCCGTGCACGGGCACGTATTTTCAATGCGTCGACTATTCGGCGATCAGCGACCTGCCCGAAGCCGAATTCGCGCAATGGCTGACCGGCGAAATCGGCGTCGCGGCGATTCCGGTCTCGGCGTTCTATCACGAGGCGCACGAGTCGGGCGTGGTGCGCTTCTGCTTCGCCAAGCAGGAAGGCACGCTCGCTACCGCGCTCGAACGGCTCGCGCGGCTCTAGGATGCCTTGCGCGATGCCACGAACGAACCCACGTTACTTGCCATCGCGCTGCGCGGCACGGGTGTGCGCTTCGCACCCATGCGCGCTTCATGGCACTGCGCTCATCCCCTCAGGACGCACGCGACGCCGCGACACAGGCCTTGCGATCCTCCGTCACGCGCTGCGCAGCCGGCCGCGGGTTGATCGTCTTCACGTAGCGCTTCCAGTCGATCCCCGCTTCGAGCAGAAGATCGCGGCCGTAAATGGTCTGTGTCGCCATACCGACGAGCGGCAGGCTCACGTAGCCGGCGGTATCCGCCACGCTGAATTGCTCGCCGCACAGATACGGCGAGAACTTCGCGATCCGTTTGAAACCGGCGATGTGATGCGTGAGCAGCTTCTCGACGCGCCCTTTCGTCGCGTCGCTGACCGTGCCGCCGAAAAACGCTTCCTTGTACAGATTGCGCACTGTCAGCTCGAGATGTACATCGACGAAAAAGATCATTTCGCGTTCCTTGGCAGCCTGCCACGGATCGGCGCAGAAGATCCGCTTGTCGGGAAAACGCGCAGCCAGATATTCGACGATGCACTGCGACTCGCAGAGGTCGCCGTGCTCGGTCTGCAGATATGGCACCTTGCCGAGCGGCGAATGCTCGAGCAGCGCTTCTTCCTGACTCGGCTTCACGAACTGCTCCTCGAACTCGATGCCATGTTCGAGCAGCACGAACTTGACCTTGTTGTAGTAGTTGGACAGCGCAAAACCGCACAGCTTGATCATGGGGTGTCTCCTTGTGTCATGGTGTGTGAGACCGCGCGTCGAGGTTGAAGTAGCGGCTTTCCATCGAATCATCCAAGAAATTGCACGATCGTGCTATTCTAAAATAACCATGGAGTCGGGCATCACAATGAACTCTCGCAATTTCAGCATCGAGACCATCGGCATCGTCGGCACCGGCGCGATGGGCCGCGGTATCGCGCAAATCGCGGCGCTCGCTGGCCTGCGCGTGCGGCTCTACGACACCAACGCGGCCGCCGTCGGCGCCGCGCGCGACTATCTCGCGGAGACTTTCGCCAAATTGACGGCCAAAGGCAAGCTGGAGCAGTCGCGCTCGCTCGCCGCGCTCGCCAACGTGAGCGGCGTGCAGGCGATCAGCGAGCTGGTCGGCTGCGATCTCGTCATCGAGGCGATCGTCGAAAAGCTCGAGGTGAAGCAGGCGCTGTTTCGCGAGCTCGAAACCGTGGTCAGCGGCCGCTGCATCCTCGCGTCGAATACGTCGTCGCTGTCGATCACCGCGATTGCCGCGGGATGCACCGATCCGTCGCGCGTGGTCGGCTATCACTTCTTCAATCCGGTGCCACTGATGAAGGTCGTCGAAGTGATCGACGGCCTGCGCAGCGACCCCGAAGCCGGCGACGCGCTGATGGAACTCGCGCGCCGCATGGGCCACACGCCGGTGCGCGCGAAGGACATGCCGGGCTTCATCGTCAATCACGCGGGCCGCGGCATGAATACCGAGGGCTTGCGCGTGGCGGGCGAAGGCGTCGCGAGCTTTGCGGACATCGACCGCATCATGCGCGAGCAGGCCGGCTTTCGCCTCGGGCCGTTCGAGCTGCTGGACCTGACCGCGCTCGACGTGTCGCATCCGGTGATGGAGTCGATCTATCACCAGTTCTACGAAGAACCGCGTTACACGCCGTCGCCGATCACGGGCAGGCGGCTATCGGGCGGACTGCTCGGCCGCAAGAGCGGCGAAGGTTTCTATCGCTACGTGGACGGTAAGCAGCAGGTTGCCGCCGAAGCGCCCGCGCCGACCACGCTGCCGCAAAGCGTGTGGGTCAGCCAACGCTACCGCGACGCGTATGAGCCCGTCGTGCAACTGGTCGGCAAAGCGGGCGTACAGCTCGACGAAGGCGCGACGCCCGCCGCCGGTTCGCTGATCGTCGTCACGCCGTTCGGCCACGACGCGACCACGGCCGCGGTCGACGAAGCGCTCGACGCGAGCCGCGTCGTCGCCGTCGATGCCCTATTCCCGCTCGTCGGCGCGCAACGCCGCACGCTGATGACCACGCCGGCCACGACACGCGCCGCGCGCGATAGCGCGCATGCGCTGTTCGCCGCCGACGGCATCCCCGTCACCGTGATCCGCGATTCGACCGGCTTCGTCGCGCAGCGGGTGGTCGCGACGATCGTCAACATCGGCTGCGACATCGCGCAGAAGCAGATCGCGACGCCGGAGGACATCGACCTCGCCGTCATGCTCGGCCTCGGCTACCCGCGCGGACCGCTCGCGCTCGGCGACGCGCTCGGCGCCACCACCATTCTCACGATCCTGCGCAACATGCACAGCGTGCTCGGCGAACCGCGCTATCGTCCGTCGCCATGGCTCGCAAGACGCGCGCAACTCGGCCTCGCGCTCACGCAGCGCGACGGCGCCGACATCCCGACGGAGACCCAATCATGAGCGCCGCCCTGCTCGCTTCACGCCCGGCCAGCAGCGAATCCACACTGGTCCTCACGCTGTCGAACCCCGGTGCGCGCAACGCGCTGCATCCGGACATGTACGCCGCGGGCATCGAGGCATTCGATACCGTCGAGCGCGATCCGTCGATTCGCGCCGTCGTGATCACCGGCGCCGATAACTTCTTTTGCGCAGGCGGCAACCTGAACCGCCTGCTCGAAAATCGCGCGAAAGATCCCTCCGTGCAAGCCGATAGCATCGACATGCTCGCTCAATGGATTTCGGCACTGCGGCTATCGTCGAAGCCGGTCATTGCCGCGGTGGAAGGCGCGGCGGCCGGCGCCGGATTTTCGCTCGCGCTCGCCTGCGATCTGATCGTCGCCGCGGACAACGCCAAATTCGCGATGTCCTACGCGCGCGTCGGCCTGACGCCCGACGGCGGCGGCTCGTGGTTTCTCGCCGAGGCGCTGCCGCGCCAGCTGGCCACCGAGGTACTGATCGAAGCCAAGCCGATCGGCGCCGCGCGTCTGCACGAACTCGGCGTCGTCAACCGGCTCACGAAAGCCGGCACCGCGCTCGATAACGCGCTCGCGTGGGCCGACGAGCTCGGCGCGATTTCGCCCAATTCGGTCGCGCGCATCAAGGGGCTGATCGCCGCGGCCGGTACGCAGCCGCTCGCGGATCATCTGGTCGCCGAGCGCGATAACTTCGTCGCGTCGCTGCATCATCGCGACGGTCTCGAAGGCATCACCGCGTTCCTCGAAAAACGCGCCCCCATCTACAAATAAACGACGACAGAGCCGCCCGACATGCCCGACTACCAACTGCCGAAACGTCGCCGCATCTTCCTGATGCGTCACGGCGACGTCACCTACTTCGACGACTCCGGCCGCGCGATCGATCCCGAAACCGTGCCGCTGAACGCGAACGGCCGCGAGCAGGCGAGCGCGGCGGGCCGCGTGTTCGCCGAACAGCAGGTGCGCTTAGACCGCGTGATCGTCAGCGGCTTGCCCCGCACGATCGAAACCGCGCGGCGCGTGCTTGCCGAAACGGGTCAGCAGATCGAGCCCGAAATCGAGCCCGCGTGGCAAGAAATTCGCGGCGGACGGCTCGGCGGCATACCGCCGAGCGATATCGAGGCCGCCTTTCTCGGCGTGTTCGACGGCATCGTGCCGGAAAGCATGCGCTTTCTCGACGGCGAAACGATCGGCGAGCTGTTCGATCGCGTTCTGCCGGCCGTCACGGCGCTGCGCGAAGACACCTCGTGGGACACCGCGTTGCTGGTGCTGCACGGCGGCGTCAATCGCGCGATCCTGTCGCACGCGCTAACGGCCGGCGGCCGCACGTTCTTCGGTCATCTGGCGCAGGCGACCGGCTGCATCAATGCGCTCGACGTCGGCGCCGCGCCGCGCGACTGGGTGCTGCGCATGCTCAACTATTCACCGCCGTCGCCGTTGCATCGCGACGTTCGCAACACCACGATGGAAATGCTCTACGCACAATTCATCCGATACCAGCGTAGCTGACACCGAACTGGAGGAGACACATGGCGCAAGCCACGCAGACCGGCGAACCCGCACGCAGACAGGACTACTCGGCTTTCGAGGGCACCCGCCCGGTCAACGAGCGGCAACGCTTCGACAACGACGCGCTCGCCGCGTGGCTGGCCGGACATGTCGACGGATTCGAGGGGCCGCTCACGCTCGAGCAATTCGCGGGCGGACAATCCAATCCCACGTTCAAGCTGATCACGCCGTCGCGCGCGTACGTGATGCGCGCGAAGCCCGGACCCGCGGCGAAGCTGCTGCCGTCCGCGCATGCGATCGAACGCGAATATCGCGTGATGCACGCGCTCGCCGACACCGACGTGCCGGTCGCACACATGCTCGCGCTGTGCGAGGACGAAAGCGTGATCGGTCGCGCGTTCTACGTGATGGAGTTCGTGGAAGGCCGCGTGCTGTGGGATCAATCGCTGCCCGGCATGACGCCCACCGAGCGCGCGGCGATCTACGACGAAATGAATCGCGTGATCGCGGCGTTGCACAGTGTCGACGCCGCCACCGCCGGCCTCGCCGACTACGGTAAGCCGGGCAATTACTTCGCGCGCCAGATCGGCCGCTGGAGCAAGCAGTATCTGGCGTCCGAGACCGAGCCGATCGACGCGATGCACCGGCTGATCGAATGGCTGCCGCAGCATATGCCGGCCGAAACGAACGAGCGCGTGTCGGTCGTGCATGGCGACTACCGGCTCGACAATCTGATTTTCGATCGCAACGAGCCGCGCGTGCTCGCGGTGCTCGACTGGGAACTGTCGACGCTCGGCGATCCGCTCGCCGACTTTGCTTACCACTGCATGGCGTGGCATGTCGACCCGACGCAGTTCCGCGGCATCGCGGGACTCGATTGGGCCGCGCTCGGCATTCCCGATGAAGCGCGGTACGTCGAGCGCTATTGCCAACGCACCGGTTTCGAGATTCGTGGCGACTGGAATTTCTATCTGGCCTACAACATGTTCCGCATCGCAGCGATCCTGCAAGGGATCATGAAGCGCGTCGTCGACGGTACCGCATCGAACGCGCAGGCGCTCGACGCCGGCCGGCGCGCGAAGCCGATGGCCGAACTCGCCTGGCACTATGCGCAGAAGGTTCTCTAGACACAAGGGCGCGCCCTGCTCCCCATCATTCGCAGTCCGTTACCCGCGAGGTCCAAGATGAATTTCGATTACACCCCGAAGGTCCAGGCGTTGCGCGAAAAACTGCTCGCCTTTTTCGACGAGCACATTTACCCGAACGAACAGGCGTTCTATGCGGAGATCGCGCGCAACCGCCAGAACGGCAACGCATGGGTGCCGACCGAACTGGTCGAGCAACTCAAGCAGAAGGCGCGCGACGCCGGTCTGTGGAATCTGTTCCTACCGCAATCGGAGCGCGGCGCGGGCCTGACGAATCTCGAATACGCGCCGCTGTGCGAGATCATGGGCCGTGTGCCGTGGGCGCCGGAAGTGTTCAACTGCAACGCGCCGGACACCGGCAACATGGAGACGATCGAGCGCTACGGCAGCGAAGAGAACAAGCGCGAGTGGCTCGAACCGCTGCTGCAAGGGCAGATCCGTTCGGCGTTTCTGATGACGGAGCCAGAGGTCGCGTCGTCGGATGCGACGAACATCCAGACTAGCATCGTGCGCGATGGCGACCATTACGTGATCAACGGTCACAAGTGGTGGTCGTCGGGCGCGGGCGATCCGCGCTGCAAGGTCTATATCGTGATGGGCAAGACCGATCCCGACGCGCCGCGCCATCAGCAGCAGTCGATGATCCTCGTGCCCGCCGACGCCACCGGCATCACCGTGCATCGCCCGCTCACGGTGTTCGGTTACGACGACGCGCCGCACGGCCACATGGAGATCACACTCGACAACGTGCGCGTGCCCGCTACCAACATGCTGCTCGGCGAAGGCCGCGGCTTCGAGATCGCGCAAGGCCGTCTCGGCCCGGGACGCATCCACCACTGCATGCGCCTGATCGGTCTCGCCGAACGCGCGCTCGAATTGATGGCGAAGCGCTCGCTGCAGCGTGTCGCGTTCGGCAAGCCGGTGGCGTCGCAAGGGGTCACGCAGGAGCGTCTTGCCGAGGCGCGCTGCATGATCGAGCAGGCGCGTCTGCTCACGCTGAAGACCGCGTACATGATGGATACCGTCGGCAACAAGGGCGCGCGCGGCGAGATCGCGATGATCAAGGTGGTCGCGCCGAACATGGCGTGTCAGGTGATCGACTGGGCGATTCAGGCGCATGGCGGCGGCGGCGTCAGCGACGATTTTCCGCTCGCGTATGCCTATGCGTCGGCGCGCACGCTGCGTTTCGCCGACGGCCCCGACGAAGTGCATCGCAACGCGATCGCCAAGCTCGAACTTGCGCGCCATATGGATGCGGGCGCGGCGGCTCGCGTTGAGATGCCGGTCACACGCGTTTGAGTGCTTCGGCTCGGTGTGAGCGTGGGGACTGAGCCCGCGGCAAGCAGCGTCGCGCGATCTATGCTCTAATTTTCGGCAACGGCGGCGCCCTCTTTGCGGCGCCGCTTCGACGAACAAAGGAGCCAGGATGATCGACGTCTATAGCTGGGCAACCCCGAACGGCCACAAGATTCATATCATGCTCGAGGAAACGGGCCTACCCTACAACGTGCATGCCGTGAACATCGGTGCCGGCGACCAGTTCAAGCCGGAATTTCTCGCCATCAGTCCCAACAACAAGATTCCCGCGATCGTCGATTCCGAAGGTCCGAAAGGCGCCGACGGCCGGCCCTTCGCGCTATTCGAATCGGGCGCGATCCTGATTTATCTGGCCGAGAAAACCGGCAAGTTTCTACCGAGCGATCCGGCCGCGCGCTACGCGGCACTGCAATGGCTGATGTTCCAGATGGGCGGCCTCGGTCCGATGCTGGGGCAAACGCATCACTTCCGCGTGTATGCACCCGAGCAGATCGAATACGCGGTCAATCGCTACACCAATGAGGCGCGACGTCTGTACGGCGTGATGGACACGCAACTCGGCAAGACGCGGTACCTCGCGGGCAACGACTATACGATCGCGGACATCGCCGCGTTTCCGTGGACCCGTTCGTGGAAAAATCAGGGCATCGAGCTCGATACCTTGCCGAACGTGAAGCGCTGGCATGAAGAGATCGCTGCGCGGCCGGCGGTGGTGCGCGGCGTCGACGTGCTGGCGTCGGCGCGCGCGCCGCTGACGGACGACAAGGCGAAAGAGATCCTGTTTGGCGCGACGCAGTACGCGAAACACTAGTTTCGGCCGTCTCGCTGACGCGGCTCGACACAAACAGAAAGCGCGAGCGGCATGCCTGCCGGCTCGCGCTTTTTCATTTCGTCTGCGAAGGGAAAACGCTAGAAGTAATGCCGCGTGATGAACTCCGCGACGCACACCGGTCGTTCGCTGCCCTGACACTCCAGCGTCACGTTCCACGCGAGTTGCACGCCGCTGTTGTCGACGTCGGTCACCGACTCGACGGCGAACTTCCCGCGCAGCGACGACCCCACGAGTACCGGCGACATGAAACGCACGCGGTTCAAGCCATAGTTGACACCCATGCGCTGCTCGATCTTCACCGTTTTGCCGAGCAAAGCCGGAATCAGCGACAGCGTCAAAAACCCATGCGCGACCGGGCCGCCAAACGGCGATTCGCGTTTGGCCCGCTCGGGATCGATGTGAATCCACTGATGATCGCCGGTTGCCTCGGCGAAACGGTCGACCCTCTCCTGATCGACGCTCAGCCACTCGCTGACGAGCGGCTCGGCGCCGATGAGCGCGCGCAAAGCACCCGCATTGTCGAAAGCGACCAGCGTCGCCGCGCTCGCCGTCATGCCGCCGCTCCCGGATTGCGCAGGCCGAACATGCCGTTCGAGCGCACGGTGATCACCGTTTCGCCGTGCTGATTGATGCCCTCCCAGCGTGTCGACACGATGCCGCGATCCGGCTTGCTCTGCGACACGCGCTTGTCGACGATGACGTTCATCATCGTGATCGTGTCGCCGACTCGTACCGGCTTGAGCCAGCGGATCTCGTCGATCCCGGGCGAACCCATCGATGTCGAATCCGCCAGTACCTTGCGCACGAGCATGCCCATCATTACCGAGCAGGTGTGCCAACCACTCGCGACGAGGCCGCGGAATGGCGATTCGGCCGCGGCGGCTTCGTCGAGATGAAACGGCTGCGGATCGAACTTCTGCGCGAACTCGACAATCTCCTCGCGCGTGAACATGTGCTTGCCGATTTCGCGGCTCGAGCCCACTTCCATGTCTTCGAAACTGATTTTCATCGTGCACCTCCTTTGTCCGGTGGAACGGCCCGATCAGTCTTCGGCGACCGCAAATCCGGGCAGCGTGGCAAACCGCGCGAGATGATGATCGACGTCGCCGAGCGTGGTCTCGATGATCGCGAGGCGCTTGAACAGATGCGCGGCCGCCACTTCGTTCGTGACACCCATGCCGCCGTGCAACTGCACCGCCTGTTGACCAACGAAACGCGCGGCCTGGCCGACCCGAACTTTTGCCGCGGAGATCGCTCGACGGCGCTCGTTCGCGTCTTCACTCGCGTAGCGCATCGCAGCCAGATACGTGATCGAGCGCGCCTGCTCCGCGTGGATCAGCATCTCGACCATGCGATGCTGCAACGCCTGGAAACGCGCGATCGGCTGGCCGAACTGCTGGCGCGTTTTGGTGTACTCGACGGTGGCGTGATTGAGCGCGTCGAGCGCGCCGAGCGCTTCCGCGCACAGCAGCAGCGTGCCGTAGTCGGCGATCTGCTCGAGGGTTGCCGCCCCCGCGTGTTCGCCGGCGAGCCGGCGCGCGGGCGTGCCATTGAATTCGAGCGTCGCGGCGCGTTGACCGTCGATCGTGCGGTACTCGGTGAGCGTGACGCCGGCCGCGTCACGCGCGACGACAAAGAGTGCGATCTCGCCATCGAGGCGCGCCGGCACGATCCAGTGGTCCGCCTGCGCGCCGTGCAGCACGACCGATTTGGTGCCGCTCAGCGTGTGCTGCGCACCCTGCCCGCTCGCGGTCGTCGCGACGTCGAACAGATCGTAGCGCGCATGCGGCTCGTGAAACGCCACGGCCAGCCTCGCTTCGCCCTGGGCCGCCCGTTCGAGCAGGGCGGCATCTTCGCCGTCGCCGGTGCCGGCAAGGCGCAGCGCTTCGATGCCGACCGCGGTCGCCCAAAACGGCTCGACGACGAGCGCGCGGCCGAGCTCCTGCATGACCACGAGCATGTCGATCGGACCACCGTTGAAGCCGCCCTGCGTTTCCGGCACCGGCAACGCGGTCAGCCCCAGTTCGGTGAACGCGGCCCAGTGCACAGCCGATACGCCCGCCTCCGAGCGCACGATCTGCTGGCGCGCTTCGAAGCCGTAGCTCCTGTCGAGATAGCGGCGCAGCGCATCGGCAAATTGCTGTTGTTCGTCGTTGAAAGTGAAGTCCATGCGCCGCTCCTCAAAGTCCGAGAATCATCTGCGCGATGATGTTCTTTTGAATTTCGTTCGAGCCGCCGTAAATCGACGTCTTGCGGAAGTTGAAGTAGTACGCGGCAAGCGGCGCGGCATCGTCGTCGCCGGCAAGACTGTGCTCGCGTTCGCCTTCTAGGAACGGCACGTCGAACGGCGCGGCCAGCGGGCCGATTGCTTCGAACATCAGCTCGGTGAGCCCCTGTTGCACTTCCGTGCCCTTGATCTTCAGCATCGACGCTTCCGGGCCCGGGCCGCGACCGCCCGCCTCGTTGGCTACCACCCGTTGCACGGTGACTTCCAGCGCCATCAACTCGATTTCGAGACTCGCTACCTTCGCCGCAAACACCGGATCGTGCAGCAGCGGCTTGCCGTTCTTTTTCTGATTCAGCGCGACACGCTTCAGAAACGCCAGCTCACGCTTCGACGCTCCGACTCGCGCAATGCCGGTACGCTCGTGGCCGAGCAGATATTTCGCATACGTCCAGCCGCGATTTTCTTCGCCGACGAGATTGTCGACCGGCACTTTGACGTCCTCGAAGAACACCTCGTTGACTTCGTGATCTTCGTCGAGCGTGATGATGGGCCGCACCGTGATGCCCGGGGTTTTCATATCGATCAGCAGGAACGAGATGCCCTCCTGCTTTTTGGCGCCGCTGTCGGTGCGCACGAGGCAGAACATCATGTCGGCGTGCTGGCCGAGCGTGGTCCAGGTCTTCTGGCCGTTGACCACGTAATGATCACCGACGCGCTCCGCGCGGGTGCGCAGCGACGCAAGGTCGGAACCCGATCCCGGTTCCGAGTAGCCCTGACACCACCAGTCCGTGCCGTCGAGAATACGCGGCAGATAGTGGCGCTTCTGCGCCTCGTTACCGTACTTCATCAGCACCGGCGCAACCATCGACACACCGAAAGGCAGCACGGAAGGTGCGCCGATACGCGCGCACTCTTCTTCCCAGATATGTCGTTGCGTCGCGTCCCAGCCGGGGCCGCCGTATTCGCGCGGCCACGCGACTGCCGACCAGCCTCGCGTGCCGAGCAGCCTGTGCCAGCTTGCGAAGTCTTCGCGGGAAAGCCGTTTGTGATTGAGAACCTTGTCGCTCAGCTCGCGAGGCAGATTCGCTTCGAGCCAGGCGCGGATGTCGGCGCGGAACGCGTCTTCAGCGGGGGAATAGTCCAGATTCATGCGTAGTGTCTCCTGGCCGCCACCGCCCGGCCGCCTGGAGCCACCGCGCTATTGCAGTGGTTCCTTCAGCGCAGCTGGGACCGGCAGCGGCATCACTTCGATGCCTTCCTCGACCAAGGCACGCGCATCCTCCGGTGTCGTGACACCGCGAATACTGCGCACAGGCGCTTCGTTGTAGTGAATGCGTCGTGCTTCCTCGGCGAAGCGGTCGCCCACGTTCTCCGTCTTCTCCAGTACCTCGCGCAGCGCGCGCATCAGGTGCGCCTGCATTTGCTCCACGCCCGCCGGCGCCTTGGAGTCGGTCGCGCCCGACAGATTCAGACGCGGTGCCGACGGCAAACGGCTCACCTCGTTCGCACCGCAGATCGGACATTCGACGAGCTTGCGGGACTGCTGCGACTCGAAGTCATCGGTCGAAGCGAACCAGCCTTCGAACCGATGGCCATGCGGACACTGTAAATCGAGGACCTTCATGTGGAATCAGGGCTTGCGTGCCAGTTTAGCGCAAAATGGAAATTTGTGAACGGTCGTTCGCAAAACTTTAGAGCCGACGCGCAACCGCCAGCAGCCGCAAGGGAATATGACGCGGGTGGGCGATTTTAACGCTTTACGGCAGGTGCTGCCGAAGGCGGCCCGGCTAGAAGCGGTGCCACATCTGCTCCGCTCTACGGCCCGCTTGCGGCGCACTGCTACGCCACGAGATTGCTCAGTTGACGGCTCACACGCGGTTCAATCTGACGGGCCTCCTTCGTCAGATTGATCTGCTTCGCGAGTTTTGCGACATCCGCCACACCGATCTCAATCTCGTACCCGCCGCGCGCGGTCAGCCATTCGAGCACGTCCGCCAGATGCCACACCGACGCACTGCCTTCGTGGACCGGCGACGGGAAGTCGATTGCGTTGTTCAGCATCAGCTTGCGCATGTTTTGCCGCGACACGCCGGCCACCTCGGCCACGTCGGTCAGCCCTACGAAGTCAGGTCCCGCCTCGATCAGTTGCGCGGACGGCACCGCACCTTTCACGTCCTTGAGCGCGCTGGTGACAGCCGCGAGCGCGCTCGCGCCTTCACGGGTGAAAAGCAGCCCGAGGCGGCCGGGTTGCCCGACGCCAATCGTGGCGTCGTCGCACCCCGCTTCGCCCAACCGCTCGACGATTGCGTCTGCATCGCATTCTTCCGCGGCGAGGCGGTATTTCAACGTGAACACATATTCCATAAGTTACTCCTGTCTTCGTTGAGCCCAGGTTGTTGCGATTCCTGCTTGATACCTGCGTGATACCTACGAACCCACTAGCGCCGTGCCGTGCAGTTGCCGACGATGCGCCGCAAGTGCCTGGCGTGATTGCCGGCATTCTTCGGCGCACTCCAGACGCTCGATATACAGAACTCCCCGCAACGACATTCGGCGTCTCTGTACGGGCAATGGATTTTTCCCCACGCATGACCTCTTCCGCCGTCCTGAACGCGCCAGCCGTGCTGCTCCGCGTATGCCAATGCGGCCTCGATCTCTTTCTTCATGTGCCTTGCTCGAACCATCGAGACCTCCAATTTAGTCGCTCCGGCACAGGTTGTCAATTGACAACCTGTGCCGGAGCAGAAATGAGATCACTGCGATCTTTAACTTCAGTCATCCAAAACAAAATCGACGACGAATTCGGTGATCGAGAGGTTCATATTAGCCGGCCGCCGGCGCCACGACGAGCCAGCCAGATGGCATAGGAGACGGCTTATTTTTCGAGCCAGAAAGAAACCGCGAAGCCAATGAAAAGCCCCTGCCGGTCATCGACCAACAGGGGCTCCGTTCACCTGCAACGCGGATCAGCTATCGGGCAGACGCGAACTTATACCGTTTCGGGCGCCTCGGTCGGCCACGTACCCGACAGCACTTTCTCGAGCCAGAAGGTACCGATGATCGTCTTCACATCGGTGATCTTGCCCGTGCGCACCCACTCGGATACCTGCTCCACGGTCGCGGTGAAAAGTTCGAGAAACTCGCCTTCATCGAGGTTGCGCTCACCCGCGGTCAAGCCCCGCGCGAGATAGATATCAATGAATTCGGTCGAGTAAGAAATGATCGGGTGAATCCGAGTCAGGTACACGTACTCGCGCGCGGTATAGCCGGTTTCCTCGCGCAGTTCCCGGACCGCGCAGGCCAGCGCGCCCTCGTTCGGGTCGAGCTTGCCGGCCGGATATTCGACCATCACCTTGCCCATCGGATAGCGATACTGACTTTCGAGCAGCACGCGAGCGTCGTCGAACAAGGGGATCACCATGACGGCGCCCGGATGCTGAACGTATTCGCGCGTTGCCTGTTTGCCGTCGGGCAGTCGGACCGTATCGTACTTGACCGTCATGAACGGTCCTTGATGGACCGTCTTGCTGTCGATACAAGTCTCGGTTAGCGCGGCGTCGTGATTGGGAAGCTCAGCCATGTGCGGACCTCAGAACAGCCAGGCGCGCGCGACGGCGGGACGCCGTCAGCGGCGTTTGACGAGATATTGGAAGGTAAAGCCGGGGAAAGCGAACACCACGAACAGCGCGAACGTGATCGCGTAGAACTGCCAGCCCTGCTCGAAGCGATTTCCCGCGCGCGCTTCGAGCAAAAAGCCCAGCGCGCCGACCACGAAATACAGCACGATCAATTCGGCAATCCGGAGCCACGCGCTTTTCTTCGCCGCTTTCAACGGCACCGCGGCGAAGAGGCGCTGATTCAGGAACGGCAGGTTGGCGCCGACCAGCGCCAACAGCACGATAAACCAGCCCGCAGCGGACATCAGAGCAGCAGCGTGTGCTGGATCGCCTGCAAGCAGGCGCGCAACAGCGGATCCGGCACGATACCGAGCACCAGCACGGCGACGCCGTTCAACGCGAGCAACGCGCGCGTGCTCGTGTCCGCCACGATCGGCGACTTGTCTTGCGGCTCGTCGAAGTACATCAGCTTGACGATACGCAGGTAGTAGAACGCGCCGAACAGCGACGTGATCACGGCGAGCACGGTGAGCCAGGTCAGGCCGGCGTTCATCGTCGCTTGCAGCACGGCGAGCTTCGCATAGAAGCCGACTGCCGGCGGAATACCCGCGAGCGAGAACATCATGATCATCATCACGAACGCGAATACCGCGCTGCGCTGATTGAGGCCCTTGAAGTCCTCCAGCGTGTCCGCTTCGAAGTCGCGGCGCGCGAGCAGCATGATGACGCCGAAGGTGCCGAGCGTCGTGATCAGGTAGACGATGCTGTAGAACATCGCCGAGCCGTACGCGTTCGCGGCGCCCGTGGTCTTCTGGTCGACCACGCCGGCGAGCAGGCCGAGCAGCACGAAGCCCATGTTCGAGATCGCCGAATACGCGAGCATCCGCTTGACGTTGCGCTGCACGATCCCGGTGATGTTGCCGACGATCAGCGACAGCGCCGCCAGAATCACCAGCATCTGCTGCCATTCGACCGCCAGCGGCAGCAGGCCCATCACGAGGAAACGCAGACCCCACGCGAACGCCGCGACCTTCGGGCCGCCGCCGACGATGAGCGTCATCGCCGTCGGTGCGCCCTGGTACACGTCAGGCACCCACATATGGAACGGCACCGCACCCATCTTGAACGCCACGCCCGCCACGATGAAGATGACGCCGAACAGCAGCACGGTCGGATCGTAGTGGCTCGTGCTGATCGCCTTGAACACTTCGTTCAGGTCGAGCGAGCCGGTCGCGCCATACAGCATCGAAACACCGTACAGCAGGAAGCCGGAAGCCAGGGCGCCGAGCACGTAGTACTTCATCGCCGCTTCGTTCGACGACGCCACTTCGCGACGCAGCGCGATCACCGCGTACAGCGACAGCGACATCAGTTCCAGACCGAGATACAGCGTCAGGAAGTTATTGCCCGAGATCATCACGATCTGGCCGAGCAGCGAGAACATGCCGAGCAGGAAGAAGTCGCCGCGGAACAGGCTACGGTCTTCGAGGTAGCGACGCGAATAAACGATCGTCACCGCATAGCCGAGCGACACCACTGCCTTCATCACATTGGCGAACGGATCGACCACGTACATGTGGTCGAAGAAGTAATGCACTTGCGGGTCGAACGCATTGATCGCGAACCAGATCCCGGCGACGAGCGTCGAGTAGAACGCGATGAAATACGTGGTACGGCGACCCTCCTGGCCGACGAACGTGTCGTTGAGCCACGCGATGACAATGGCGAACATCACCAGTGCGTCGGGCAACAGAGCAGTCATAGGGGCGTTTTGCATGGTCTTAAATTCCTCCGCTCGTCGTTACTGAGGCAACGGCAGCTTCGATTGGGCAACGTGGGAGAGGAGGTTTTCCACGGATACGTGCATCACATCGGTAAAGGGCTTCGGGTACAGGCCCATGAACAGCGTCAGTGCGGCGAGCACAGCCAGCATGAAAAATTCGCGACGGTCGATGTCGAGCAGGTTCTTCACGTGGTCGTTCGCGACCGCGCCGAAGTACACGCGCTTGTACATCCACAGCGTATAGGCCGCGCCGAGAATCAGCGTGACTGCCGCGCCACTCGCGATCCAGAAGTTGTACTGGACGGAGGCCAGAATCACCATGAATTCGCCGACGAAACCGGAAGTGCCCGGCAAGCCGCAATTCGCCATCGCGAACAGCATGACGAACGCCGCGAACTTCGGCATCACGTTGACGACGCCGCCGTAATCGGCGATCTGACGCGAGTGCATGCGGTCGTACAGTACGCCGATGCACAGGAACATCGCGCCCGACACGAAACCGTGCGAGATCATCTGCACGATCGCGCCTTCCGCGCCGAGCTGATTGAAGATAAAGAAGCCGAGCGTGACAAAACCCATGTGCGCGATCGACGAATACGCGACCAGTTTCTTCATGTCGGCCTGCACCATCGCGACGAGACCGATGTAGATCACCGCGATCAGCGACAGCGTGATGACGACCGGTGCGAGGAAATGGCTCGCATCAGGCGTGATCGGCAGCGAGAAGCGCAGGAAACCGTACGCACCGAGCTTCAGCATGATCGCGGCCAGCACGACCGAGCCGCCGGTCGGCGCTTCCACGTGCGCGTCCGGCAACCACGTGTGCACCGGCCACATCGGCACCTTCACCGCGAAGGCCAGGAAGAACGCGATAAACAGTAGCACCTGCGGCGTCATCGCGATCTGCGCGTGCTGCCACGTGGCGATGTCGAACGAGCCGGTCTGGTTGTACAGATAGATCAGCGCAACCAGCATCAGCAGCGAGCCCGCCAGCGTGTACAGGAAGAACTTGAATGCCGCGTACACGCGGTTCGCCCCGCCCCACACGCCGATGATGATGTACATCGGGATCAGCGTCGCTTCGAAGAACACGTAGAACAACAGGCCGTCGGCCGCGCTGAACACGCCGACCATGATGCCCGACAGGATCAGGAAGGCCGCGAGGTACTGGCCGACGTTCTTCGTGATCACTTCCCACGCCGCGATCACGACGATCACCGTGATCAACGCGGTCAACGCAACGAACCACATCGAAATGCCGTCCACGCCGAGGTGATACGTGATGTGGAAGCGCTCGATCCAGTTCGCCTGCTCGACGAACTGCAGCTCGGCGGTGCTCGAATCGAAGCTGGTGATCAATGGCAGCGTGACGAGGAAGCTCAGAACCGAGCCGATCAGCGAAATCCAGCGCGCGGGGGCGGGGTTCTCGTCGTTGCCGATCGCGAGGACCAGCAGACCGAAAAAGATCGGCAACCAGATCGCGATGCTCAGAATCGGATAAGCGTGCATGAGTGTCCCTCGCCTTATTTGCCGCCGAGCGTTACGAACAGGGTCAGGAGCCCCAGCATGCCGATGATCATGGCGAACGCGTAGTGGTAGATGTAGCCGGATTGGAGGAAGCGGATCACGCTCGCGAACCAGCCGATAAAGCGTGCGCTGCCGTTGACGATGCCGTCGATCACGACCACGTCGCCTTCCTTCCACAGACCCCGGCCAATGGCCACCGCGCCTCGCGCAAACACCACTTCGTTGATCTTGTCCATGTAGTACTTGTTATCGAGCAACGTGTAGATCGGACCGAATGCGCGCTTGATGACAGCGGGCAGATCCGGACGGACCAGATACAGGAACCATGCGACCACCACGCCTGCGAGCGCGAGCCACACAGGCAGGCCCGACACCGAGTGCAGACCCATCGACGCCCAGCCATGGAATTCTTCGGTCATCTCATGCAGCGCCGGATGGCTCTCGCTGATGTAGATCACCTTGTCGAACGCGACGCCGTGCTGGAAGAAGTCGCCGAACAGCATCGGACCGATGCCGATCGCGCCGATCACGATCGACGGAATCGCCAGCAGCACGAGCGGCACCCAGACGACCCACGGCGTTTCGTGCGGCTCGTGAGCGTGGTCGTCGTGACCATGACCATGGTCGTCGTGGCCGTGCGCGTCATGCCCACGCGACTCTGCTTCTGCGCCCATCGGCGATTCCGGGTGCTTCGGATTGCGGAAGCGCTCCTCACCGTGGAACACCATGAAATACATACGGAACGAATACAACGCGGTCACGAACACGCTTGCGACCACCGCGAAGTACGCGAAACCCGAGCCCGGCAGATGCGACAGTTTCACCGCGTCGATGATCGAGTCTTTCGAGTAGAAGCCCGAGAAGAACGGCGTGCCGATCAGCGCGAGCGAACCGATCAGCGACGTGATCCACGTAATCGGCATGTACTTGCGCAGGCCGCCCATGTTGCGCATGTCCTGATCGTGATGCATGCCGATGATCACCGAACCCGCGCCGAGGAACAGCAGCGCCTTGAAGAACGCGTGCGTCATCAGGTGAAACACGGCGACCGAATATGCCGACGCGCCGAGCGCGACCGTCATGTAACCGAGCTGCGACAGCGTGGAATAAGCGACCACACGCTTGATGTCGTTCTGGACGATCCCGAGGAAACCCATGAACAGCGCGGTAATCGCACCGATGACCATCATGAACGACAGCGCCGTATCCGACAGTTCGAAGAGCGGCGACATGCGCGTGACCATGAAGATACCGGCCGTCACCATGGTCGCCGCGTGAATCAGCGCGGAGATCGGCGTCGGGCCTTCCATCGAGTCCGGCAGCCACACGTGCAGCGGGAACTGAGCCGACTTACCCATCGCGCCGATGAACAGGCAGATGCAAGCCACCGTCAGCAGGCCCCAGTCGGTACCCGGGAAGTTCAGCGCCGCGAGTTCGGTACGCTTCGCGAAGACTTCGCCGTAGTTCATCGAGCCGGCGAACGCGAACAGCAAACCGATGCCGAGCAGGAAACCGAAGTCGCCGACGCGGTTCACGATGAACGCCTTCATGTTCGCGTAGATCGCGCTCTCACGCTTGAAGTAGAAGCCGATCAGCAGGTACGAAACGAGACCCACCGCTTCCCAGCCGAAGAACAGCTGCAGGAAGTTGTTGCTCATCACGAGCATCAGCATCGAGAACGTGAACAGCGAGATGTACGAGAAGAAGCGCTGGTAGCCGTCGTCGTCGGCCATGTAGCCGATCGTGTAGATATGCACCATCAGCGACACGAAGTTCACCACGCAGATCATCATCGCGGTCAGCGAGTCGACCAGGAAACCGACTTCGAGCTGGGTCTTGCCGATTGACATCCATTGATAAACGGTAGCGTTGAAGCTCGCGCCGTCCATCACCTGGAAAAAGACCATGACCGACAGGATGAACGAAATCGCGACGCCGAGGATCGTGACCGAATGCGCACCCGCCCGCCCTATCGCCTTGCCGAACAGCCCCGCAATCAGGGAACCAGCGAGCGGTGCCAGCGGAATTGCCAACAGCAGGTTTTCATTGAGTATCGTGGACATAACCGCTTTTCCTGAAATTAACCTTTGAGCTGATCGAGATCCTCGACATTGATCGTGTCGAGACTACGGAACAGGGTCACCAGAATTGCGAGACCGATCGCCGCTTCGGCTGCCGCAACCGTCAGCACGAAGAAGACGAAAATCTGGCCATGCACGTCGCCCAGGTAGTGCGAGAACGCGACGAAATTGGTGTTCACCGCGAGCAGCATCAGTTCGATCGCCATCAGGATGATGATGACGTTGCGGCGGTTCAGGAAAATGCCGACGATGCTGATCGCAAACAGGATCGCGCCGAGGACAAGGTAATGGGCAAGGGTCAACATGATTTCTATCTCCTGTCCGCTCAGCTGTTCTTGGCCGGCGCCGAGTCGGCTGCTGCTGCAGCTGCCGCGGCAGCCGCTTGTTCCGCAGCGAGGGTCGCCGCGGTTTTCTCTGACGGCATCTTCACAACGCGCACGCGGTCCTGCACGCGCACCTTGACCTGTGCGCTGACGTTCTGACGCTTGCTGTCCTTCTTGTGGCTCGTGGTCAGCGCGATCGCCGCGATGATGGCAACCAGCAGGATCAGGCCGGCAATTTCGAACGCGAAGATGTAGTCGGTATAGATGACCTTGCCGATCAGGCGCGTGTTCGACCAGTCGCCCATGCCAGCCGCAGCCGCGGCCGTGTCGTGCAGCGCCGTGGTGGTCGCGCCGTAGCCGTGCCACAGGATCAGCGCGGTTTCGATCACGATGATCGCGCCCACCGCCGAGGCCATCGGCACGAAGCGTTTGAAGTCCTTGCGCAGCACGTCGAGATTGACGTCCAGCATCATCACGACGAACAGGAACAGCACCATCACCGCGCCGACGTAGACCAGCACCAGCAGGATCGCGAGGAACTCGGCCTCCAGCAGCATCCAGATCGCCGCTGCGTTGAAGAACGCCAGCACGAGAAACAGTGCGGACGACACCGGGTTGCGCGAGGTGATCACCTTCAGCCCTGAAACCACCAGGAACAGCGCGAAGATGTAGAACAGTACGGTCGTGAATTCCATGATTACCGGTTCATCGTTAGGCCATCGTCAGGCATTGTTCTTTGGCACCCGTGGCTGGCAAAAGCGGACGAAACCGCCAGAACCGCCACACAGGTGCGCCGTGCCGCGGCGTTCAGGCCGCGGCGGTCGGCCCGACTGCAGGCCGTGTTACTGCTTTTACTGCCGCATTTGCTGCAAGCGGGAAAACGCTTCAACGATACGGTGCGTCGGCTGCCTTGTTGGCGGCGATTTCTGCTTCGTAGCGGTCGCCAACGGCCAGCAGCATTTCCTTCGTGAAGTAAAGGTCGCCGCGCTTCTCGCCGTGATACTCGAGAATGTGCGTCTCGACGATCGAATCGACCGGGCAGCTTTCTTCGCAGAAACCGCAGAAGATGCACTTGGTCAGGTCGATGTCGTAGCGTGTCGTGCGGCGCGTGTTGTCCGCGCGCGTTTCCGATTCGATTGTGATCGCGAGCGCCGGGCACACTGCTTCGCACAGCTTGCACGCGATGCAGCGCTCTTCGCCGTTTTCATAGCGGCGCAGCGCATGCAGACCGCGGAAACGCGGCGAGATCGGGGTCTTCTCTTCAGGGAACTGCACGGTGACCTTGCGCTGGAACGCGTAGCGTCCGGTCAGCGCGAGGCCTTTCAGCAGTTCCGTGAGGAAGAAAGTCTTGAAGAAGTTTTGGATTGCGGTCATAGGTTCGTCCGCCCTTTATTTCCAGATGTTCAACGGCGACATGATCCAGAAGCCGACCACCACGAGCCACACCACGCAGACCGGAATGAAAACCTTCCAGCCGAGACGCATGATCTGGTCATAGCGATAGCGCGGGAACGTGGCACGCGCCCAGATGAACACCGACAACAGGAAGAAAACCTTGGCGACGAGCCAGACGATGCCCGGGATGAACGACAGGAACCCGAACGGGGCGCTCCAGCCGCCGAGGAACAGTGTTGCAGCCAATGCCGAGATCACGATCATGTTGATGTACTCGGCGAGGAAGAACAGCGCGAACGCCATACCCGAGTAATCGATCATGTGGCCCGCGACGATTTCCGATTCGCCCTCCACCACGTCGAACGGGTGGCGGTTCGTTTCGGCGATGCCCGAGATGAAGTACACGACGAACATCGGCAGCAGCGGCAGCCAGTTCCAGGACAGGAAGTTCAGGCCGTGCGAGGCGAAGAAGCCCTGCTCCTGCGAGCCGACGATGCCCGACAGGTTCAGCGTGCCGGCCGTCATCAGCACGACCACCAGCGCGAAGCCCATCGAGATTTCGTACGAGACCATCTGCGCGGCGGCGCGCATCGCGCCGAGGAACGCGTACTTCGAGTTCGACGCCCAGCCGGCCAGAATCACGCCATACACGCCGATCGACGAGATCGCCATCGCGTATAGCAGACCCGCGTTGATGTCACCGAGCACCGCGCCCGCCTGGAAAGGAATCACCGCCCAGACCGCGAAGGCCGGCACCACCACCATGATCGGCGCGATCATGTAGATCCAGCGGCTTGCCTGAGCGGGCTGGATCACTTCCTTCAGCAGCAGTTTCAGCACGTCGGCGATCGGCTGCAAGAGCCCGGCGGGACCGACGCGGTTCGGACCGAGACGCACATGCATCCAGCCGATCAGCTTGCGCTCCCACAGGATCAGGTAAGCGACGCACAGCAGGATCGCGACGGCCACCACCAGGATGCGCACGAGCGCCCACACCGTGGGCCATGCCACACCGAGAAGTTGGGCGCCGCCCGAGTTGATCGTATCGAACAAGCTCATTTACGCCTTCTCCACCACCAGTTCACCGAACAGGCTGCCCAGCGCTGCACCGGCAGGCGTAGCCGCCGATACGCGGACGACCGTCTCCGCAAGATTCGCATCGCGCACGGCCGGCAACTGCACCGCTTGCTCGCCCTGACGAACGCGCACCGCGTCGCCCTCTTTCAAACCCAGTTTGTCGAACAGCGCAGCCGGCAGGCCGACCGAATTCGCCGTACGGGCCGCCGCGGTCAGATGCAGCGACTCCGCGCGACGCACGAGCGCATCGGCATGATAGATCGGCACGTTCGCGAGACGCTCGAACTTGCCTTCCGCCGCCTTCGCGGCCTGGCCGCGCGTCACCGCGGCGCTGGTGCGGTTCGATAGACGCGACTTCAGCTCGCCGTCGCCGAGCGCGGCCGCACGCACTTCTTCGACCGTGTCGTATTCGAAGCCCGGCGCGCCGAGCAGGCTGCCCAGCACGCGCAACACCTTCCAGGCCGGACGCGTGTCGCCGAGCGGACGCACGACGCCGTTGAACGCCTGCACCGTGCCTTCGGCATTGACGAACGTACCGCCCGATTCGGTGAATGGCGCGATCGGCAGCAGCACGTCGGCATAGTCGGCGCCGGTCTGGAACGGCGACATCACGACGACCATTTCGGCCTGCTTCAGCGCCGCAAGCGCCCGCGCCGGATTGGCCGTGTCGAATTCCGGCTCGAGATTCAACAGCAGATAGCCCTTGCGCGGCTGCTCGAACACTTCGCGCGCGTTCAGACCGCCTTCGCCCGGCAGCGCGTTCACGAGGTGCGCGCCGACCGTATTGGCCGCTTCGGTCAGGAAACCGAGCGTTGCACCGGTTGCCTCGGCAATCCATTGCGCCGCGGCGTGGATCGCCGCGAAGTCCGGATGACGGACCGCTTCGTTACCGAGCAGCACGACGCGGCGCTCGCCGGTAGTCAGCGATTTCGCTATCTGCTTGTGCGCGTCCGTCGGCTGCGTGCCCGCGAATGCTTCCGGCAGCGCGACGCCCTTCGCTTCGCCCACCGCGCCGGCGATGCCTGCCAACACCTCGAGCCATGCCGACGGCGCCGCGACCACGCGTTGCGCCTGAGGGATCATCGCGTCGTCGTTGGTGGCCTGGAGCAGCGTAAGTGCCGAACCGCCTCGTGCGACCTGGCGCAAACGCGCGGCGAGCAGCGGATGGTCACGGCGCAGATCCGAGCCGATCACGAGCGCCGCATCGACGTTCGACAGATCGGCGATCGTGCCGCCGAGCCACGGCGCGCCAGTAACGGGCGCCGAGAAATCCGACTGACGCAGACGGAAGTCGACGTTCGGCGTGCCGACCGCTTGCGCGATCTGCTTCAACAGGAACAGTTCTTCGACGGTGCTGTGCGCGCTCGACAGTGCGGCAAGCGCGTTCGCGCCGTGGTCACTCTTGATGCCCTTCAGACCCTTGACCACGTATTCGAGCGCGGTCTGCCAGTCGGTTTCGACCCACTGGCCGCCTTGCTTGAGCATCGGTCTGGTCAGACGCTCGGGGCTGTTCAGGCCTTCGTACGAGAAGCGGTCCTTGTCCGAGATCCAGCACTCGTTGATCGCTTCGTTTTCGAACGGCAGAATGCGCATCACGCGATTGTTCTTCACCTGCACGATGAGGTTCGCACCGACGGAATCGTGCGGGCTCACCGATTTGCGGCGCGACAGCTCCCACGTACGGGCGCTGTAGCGGAACGGCTTGCTCGTGAGCGCGCCGACCGGGCACAGGTCGATCATGTTGCCCGACAGCTCGGAGTCGACCGTCTTGCCGACGAACGATGTGATTTCCGCATGCTCGCCGCGGCCCAGCATGCCGAGTTCCATCACCCCGGCGATTTCCTGGCCGAAGCGAACGCAACGCGTGCAGTGAATGCAGCGCGACATCTCTTCCATCGAGATCAGCGGACCCACGTTCTTGTGGAACACCACGCGCTTTTCTTCGCTATAGCGTGACGACGACTTGCCGTAACCAACGGCCAGATCCTGCAACTGGCATTCGCCACCCTGATCGCAGATCGGGCAGTCGAGCGGATGGTTGATCAGCAGGAATTCCATCACGGCTTGCTGGCCCTTCACCGCCTTGTCCGACCTGGTGCGCACGATCATGCCAGCCGACACCGGGGTCGCGCACGCGGGCACGGCCTTCGGCATCTTCTCGACATCGACCAGACACATCCGGCAGTTGGCCGCAATCGACAGCTTCTTGTGATAGCAGAAGTGAGGAATGTAGGTGTCGACCTTATGCGCAGCCTGGATCACCATGCTGCCTTCAGGCACCTCGACTTTCTTGCCGTCTATTTCCAGTTCAACCATGATGGTCAATCTTCCTTAACCTGTTACCGCTCAATCGTTCGCCTGTTCATCGCCCGCTTCGGGCCATGAATCCTGCGGTTGAGGTGTTCGTCTGGTAGTTATCCGTCAGCCGAACCTGGCGGGCCGACTCAGCCAGCCACCGTCAGGCAGCCACTGTTTCGGGCACCGCCGTGCCGGCATGGCCGCCGACGAGGCAATGCTTGTGGGCGACGTGATATTCGAATTCGTCCCAGTAGTGCTTGAGCATGCCCCGAACCGGCATCGCGGCCGCGTCGCCGAGCGCGCAGATCGTGCGGCCCATGATGTTTTCCGCGACGGAGTTCAGCAGATCCAGATCTTCCTGGCGGCCGAGACCATGCTCGATACGATGCACGACGCGATACAGCCAGCCCGTGCCTTCACGGCAAGGCGTGCATTGACCGCACGACTCTTCGTAATAGAAGTACGACAGGCGCAGCAGCGAGCGCACCATGCAGCGCGTCTCGTCCATCACGATCACTGCGCCCGAGCCGAGCATCGAGCCGGCCTTCGCGATCGAGTCGTAATCCATGTCGGTCTGCATCATCATCTCGCCCGGAATCACCGGCGCCGACGAACCACCAGGAATCACAGCCTTGATCTTCTTGCCGCCACGCATGCCGCCGGCGAGTTCCATCAGCGTCGCGAACGGCGTGCCGAGCGGAATTTCGTAATTGCCCGGACGCTCGACGTCGCCCGACACCGAGAAAATCTTCGTGCCGCCGTTGTTCGGCTTGCCGATTTCAAGGTAATTCTGCGGGCCGATGGCGAGCAGGAACGGCACCGCCGCGAACGTTTCGGTGTTGTTGATCGTGGTCGGCTTGCCGTACACGCCAAAGCTCGCCGGGAACGGCGGCTTGAAGCGCGGCTGCCCCTTCTTGCCCTCGATCGATTCGAGCAGCGCGGTTTCTTCGCCACAGATGTACGCGCCGTAACCGTGATGCGCATGCAGCTCAAACGAAAAGCCAGAGCCCATGATGTTGTCGCCGAGGAACCCGGCGCGGCGAGCTTCTTCCAACGCTTCTTCGAAGCGCTTATAGACTTCCCAGATTTCGCCGTGAATATAGTTGTAGCCGACCGTGATGCCCATCGCGTACGCGCCGATCGCCATACCTTCGATCAGCGAATGCGGATTGAAGCGCAGAATGTCGCGGTCCTTGAACGTACCCGGCTCGCCCTCGTCCGAATTACAGACGAGGTACTTCTGGCCCGGGAACTGACGCGGCATGAAGCTCCACTTCAGACCGGTCGGGAAGCCCGCGCCGCCGCGGCCGCGCAGACCCGACGCCTTGACGTCGGCGATCACCTGCTCGGGCGCGATCTTTTCTTCCAGGATGCGGCGCAGCTGGGCGTAACCGCCGCGAGCCACATAGTCCTCGAGATGCCAGTTGTCGCCGTTCAGTCCGGCGAGAATCAGCGGTTTGATGTGACGATCGTGTAAAGCCGTCATTTCGAAAGTTCCTCGAGCAGCTGGTCGATCTTCTCGCGGCTCATGAAGCTGCACATGCGTTGGTTGTTCACCAGCATCACCGGCGCGTCGCCGCACGAACCCATGCACTCACCCTCTTTCAGCGTGAATTTGCCATCGGGCGTGGTTTCGCCGAAGTCGATGCCGAGCTTCTGCTTCAGGTATTCAGCGGCGCTTTCGGAACCGCCGTCCGGGCCGAGCTGGCACGGCAGGTTCGTACAGAGCGTGATCTTGAACTTGCCGACCGGCGAGGTCTCATACATCGTGTAGAAGGTCGCTACCTCCTGCACGGCGATTGCCGGCATGCCGAGATAATCCGCGACGAACTGCATGAGTTCGGGCGACAGCCAGCCATGCTCCGTTTGAGCAATGGCCAACGCCGACATCACGGCGGACTGTTTCTGATCCGCGGGGTACTTTGCGACCGCACGATCGATTTCTTTCAGGCCTTCAGCTGAGATCATTTTCAGACACGACTCTTTCAATTCCTACCGAACGAAAACCTGTCGCTCACGTCATACTGCGACAGACCCGGCGTTCCTTTGCTTGACCCGCGTGGCGGTGCGACGACCGCAGACGCGCGCCGATGAATACGTCCTAGCGATCAATTTCGCCGAACACGATGTCCTGCGTGCCGATGATCGTCACGGCGTCGGCGATCATGTGGCCGCGCGCCATTTCGTCGAGCGCGGACAGGTGCGCATAGCCCGGGGCGCGGATCTTCAAACGATACGGCTTGTTGGCGCCATCCGAGATCAGATAGATGCCGAACTCGCCCTTCGGATGTTCGACTGCGGCATACGCCTCGCCTTCGGGCACATGGAAGCCTTCGGTGAACAGCTTGAAGTGGTGGATCAGATCTTCCATGTTCGACTTCATGCCGACGCGCGACGGCGGCGCAACCTTGTGATTGTCCGTCATCACCGGGCCCGGATTTTTGCGCAGCCACTCAATGCACTGTTTCGCGATACGCGTGGACTGGCGCATTTCTTCGACGCGTACCAGATAGCGGTCATAGCAGTCGCCATTCACGCCGACCGGAATGTCGAAGTCGAGCTTGTCATAAACCTCATACGGCTGCTTCTTGCGCAGATCCCACTCGATGCCCGAGCCACGCAGCATCGCGCCGGTCATGCCGAGCTGCAGCGCGCGCTCCGGGCTGACCACGCCGATACCAACCAGACGCTGCTTCCAGATCCGGTTGTCGGTGAGCAGCGTTTCGTATTCGTCGACACACTTCGGGAAGCGCGTAAAGAAGTCGTCGATGAAGTCGAGCAGCGAACCCTGACGGTTTTCGTTCATCTTCGACAACGCCTTCGCATTGCGAATCTTCGACGCCTTGTATTGCGGCATTGCGTCAGGCAGATCGCGATAGACGCCGCCCGGGCGATAGTAGGCCGCGTGCATGCGCGCGCCCGACACCGCCTCGTACACGTCCATCAGGTCTTCGCGCTCGCGGAACGCATACAGGAACACCGCCATCGCACCGACGTCGAGCGCGTGCGAGCCAATCCACATCAGGTGATTCAACACGCGCGTGACTTCGTCGAACAGCACACGAATGTATTGCGCGCGCAGCGGCACGTCGATGCCGAGCAGCTTTTCAATGGCGAGCACGTAGCCGTGCTCGTTGGCCATCATCGACACGTAGTCGAGACGGTCCATGTACGGCACCGACTGGATGAACGTCTTGCTTTCGGCGAGCTTTTCAGTCGCGCGATGCAGCAGACCGATGTGCGGATCGGCGCGTTGGATCACTTCGCCGTCGAGTTCGAGCACGAGACGCAACACACCGTGCGCTGCCGGGTGCTGCGGACCAAAGTTGAGCGTGTAGTTCTTGATCTCTGCCATGACGTTCTCTTAGTGTTTCAGACCGCCATAGCGATCCTCGCGGATCACGCGCGGCGTGATTTCCCGCGGCTCGATCGTCACCGGCTGATAAACGACACGCTTCTCTTCCGGGTCGTAACGCATCTCGACGTAGCCGGAGACCGGGAAATCCTTGCGGAACGGATGACCGATGAAACCGTAGTCGGTCAGAATGCGGCGCAGGTCCGGGTGACCTTCGAAGACGATGCCGTACAGGTCGAATGCTTCGCGCTCGTACCAGTTGACCGAATTCCAGATATCGACGACGGACGGCAGGATCGGCATGTCGTCGTCCGGCGCGAACACGCGCAGCCGCAGACGCCAGTTGTTTTGTACCGACAGCAGATGCAGCACTGCCGCAAAACGCGGGCCGTCGTAAGCGCCTTCGGCATAGGTCTGATAATCGACGCCGCACAGGTCGACACACTGCTCGAAACCGAGCGAGCGATCGTCGCGCAGACGCTTTGCCACGTTGAGGTAGTCGCCGGCCTTGACGACGATCGTCAATTCACCGACCGACTCGGTCACGCTCAACAGGAGGCCGCCAAAGGCCGCCTCGAGGTTTGCTTTCAGGGTCTCGAGTTTGCTTGCCATATTGTGGGGAGGCGTTGGCCTTATTGACGGGCGATGGTGTTAGTGCGGCGAATCTTGGCCTGCAGCTGGATCACGCCGTATACCAGCGCTTCCGCCGTGGGCGGACAACCCGGCACGTACACGTCGACCGGGACGATCCGGTCGCAGCCGCGCACCACCGAGTACGAGTAGTGGTAATAGCCACCGCCGTTCGCGCATGAGCCCATCGAGATCACCCACCGCGGCTCCGCCATCTGGTCGTAAACCTTGCGCAGAGCAGGTGCCATCTTGTTGCACAGCGTGCCGGCGACGATCATCACGTCCGACTGACGCGGACTCGGACGAAACACCACGCCGAAACGGTCGAGATCATAACGGGCAGCGCCCGCATGCATCATCTCGACCGCGCAGCACGCAAGACCGAACGTCATCGGCCACAGCGAGCCGGTGCGCGTCCAGTTGATCAGTTTGTCCGCCGTAGTGGTGACAAACCCTTCCTTCAAGACCCCTTCGATACTCATTTGCTTTCCACTCCAGACGGGGCGGCAAGCCTGGCCACCCACGCAAACCGGCGATTAATCCATCATTCCCAGTCGAGGCCGCCCTTCTTCCAGATGTAGGCAAAGCCAAGCAGGAACTCGAGCAGGAAAATCATCATTGCCGTGAACCCAGCCCAGCCGATGTCACGCAACGCCACGCCCCACGGGAACAGGAATGCGGTCTCAAGGTCGAAAATGATGAAGAGAATGGCGACGAGGTAGTAGCGCACGTCGAATTTCATGCGCGCATCTTCGAATGCTTCGAAGCCGCACTCGTACGGTGCGTTTTTCTCGGTGTCGGGCTTGTTGGGACCGAGGAGCTTGCCAATACTGACCAGTGCTACGCCTAAACCGGTGCCCACAATAAGGAACAGCAAAACGGGGAAATAGGCTGCGAGGTTCAAGACAATCCTCAATCGGTTGGTTCTGAGTGCCGTCAGGAGCATAGCACCCCTGACGCGAAATCACTTCCTCAACGCGCATGACGTAAGCCGTACAGCGATACGCCAGAAGTGAAAATGCCAGCCGAAGCGAAGCAAACGGCTGGCATTTAGATAACATTTGGTGCCGACGGCGAGACTCGAACTCGCACAGCTTTCGCCACTACCCCCTCAAGATAGCGTGTCTACCAATTTCACCACGTCGGCACTATATGCAATCCGGGAAAACAACTTGCAAAACCCGCGAATCGCTTCAAGACTTGAATTGTAACTTGCTTAAGCAGATTGTTCAACGCACAAGACCACGTCCGCCGAAAATTTATTTCGGCACGCCCGTCGCCGGAACCGACGCAGGCGAAGCCGGCGCTGCAGGCGATGCCGCCACCGGGGCCGAGCCCGCAGCCGGCGCCGAAGCCGCGACCGCCGCAGTAGCTGCCGCACCCAGCACGCCTGCCGACGGCTTCACGTGATACGCACCAAGGTAAGTGAGTGCCAGTGTCGTGGCAAAGAACAGCGCTGCGAGCACTGCCGTGGTACGCGACAGGAAGTTCGCCGAACCCGTCGCACCGAACAGGCTACCCGACGCGCCGCTGCCGAAAGCCGCGCCCATATCGGCACCTTTGCCGTGCTGCAGCAACACAAGTCCGATGACCCCGAACGCCGACAACAACTGAACGACGATAATCAATGTTTTCAAATACAGCATCACACTCACCTGAGTCTTTATTTAACCGCGCCGCACACTGTGTGTTGCGCGAAATGGAGTCATCCTCACCGAGACGCCCAGCTTAACCAGCCACGCTGGTCGCAGCGGCCGCCTTGCAGATCGCCAGGAAATCCCGATCTTTCAACGACGCGCCGCCGATCAGGCCGCCGTCGATATCGAGCTGACGGAACAGTTCTTCCGCGTTGTCCGGCTTAACGCTGCCGCCGTATAGCAACGGCACGTCCGCCGCACCCTTGGCCGCGAGACGTGCGCGCAGGAACCCATGCACGGCCTGCGCCTGTGCCGCCGACGCGCTCTTGCCGGTGCCAATTGCCCACACCGGCTCATACGCGACGACGAGGCGAGCCGCTTCCTGAGCCGACAGCTTCGCGAGCACCTCGTCGAGCTGACCGCCGACGACCTGCTCGGTGCAACCCGCTTCGCGTTCTTCGAGCGTTTCGCCGACGCACACGATCGGCGTCAAACCCGCCTCGAGCACACGCTGCGCTTTCACCGCGACCAGTTCGGCGCTTTCGCGGTGATACGCGCGGCGCTCCGAGTGCCCGACGATTGCAAACGTGGCGCCGAAGTCCGTCACCATCGGCGCAGCCACTTCGCCGGTATAGGCGCCATGCGTGAACGCGGACACGTCCTGCACGCCCCACACGACCGGGCTGCCTTCGAGCAGCGACTGAGTCTGCCCGAGATAGAGGCTCGGCACGCACACACCGACGCGCACGTCGGCCGGCAATTCACTGGCGCCCTGTGCCACTGCCTGCAGCAACGCGGCGTTCGCGGCGAGCCGCCCATGCATCTTCCAGTTACCGACTACCAGTTTGGCTCGTTGTTGATTCGACATCGTCTCGTATTGTCCTGTCTTGCCAGTCCGGCCTGCTGCCGGCGGACTTCGCTCGCGCCTCGCTGCAGTTTGTTCCTGCGCTCACGGCCCGCCCGTCGGATTGATCCGGCGCGCGCAAAACGCGCAATTTTACTGCGTGGGGTGGATCGGGTCAAACCGATGACGTCAAGCCTCCTGACCCCACGTCAACACGATCTTGCCGACGTGCGTGCCGCTTTCCATCAGTGCATGCGCGTCGGCAGCCTGGGCGGCCGGAAACACGCGATGCACGACCGGCTTGATGCGCCCAGCTTCGAGATGCGGCCACACGCGCTCCTTCAGTTGCGCGGCGATCTGCGCCTTGAACTCGATCGGCCGTGGTCGCAGTGTGGAACCGGTAACCGTCAGACGGCGGCGCAACACTTCGTTCAGGTTCAGCTCCGCCTTCGCGCCGCCGAGCAGCGCAATTAGTACGATACGGCCACCGTCGGCGAGAGCCGACAATTCGCGCGGCACGTAGCTGCCTGCCACCATGTCGAGGATCACGTCGACGCCACGATCGTTGGTCAGCGACTTGATGACTTCGACGAAATCTTCAGTCCTGTAGTTGATCGCGCGTTCGGCGCCGAGCGCTTCGCACGCGCGGCACTTTTCGTCCGAGCCCGCGGTCGCGAACACACGGAAGCCGAGCGCGTGCGCAATCTGGATCGCCGTCACGCCGATGCCGCTCGAACCACCCTGCACGAGCAGCGTTTCATTCGCACCGCCCTCGCCCTGGCCGAGCTGCGCGCGATTGAAGACGTTGCTCCACACCGTGAAAAAAGTCTCGGGCAGCGAAGCCGCTTCGATATCCGACAACCCCGTCGGCACCGGCAGGCATTGCAGCAGCGGCGCGGCCGCAAATTCCGCGTAGCCGCCGCCCGCGAGCAGCGCGCACACGCGATCGCCGATCTTCAGACCGAACGGGTTGTTCTTCGCGTCGATCGTGCCGCCGACGATCTCGCCCGCCACCTCCAGCCCCGGCAGATCCGACGCTCCCGGCGGCGGCGCATAGCCGCCCTTGCGCTGAAACACGTCCGGACGATTGATGCCGGATGCCGCCACCTTGATCAGCACCTCGCCAGCCTTGAGCTGCGGCGTCGGACGCTCCGCCAGCTTGAGGACTTCCGGCGCACCGAATTCAGTGATTTCGATCGCTTTCATCTGCGTCAACTCCAAGATTGGATTGCGTTACCTACCCGTTGCTGCCGTCTGCCATAGCGCCGCGCTGCGATTCGAATGCGCAACGCAATCCATCCTGCATGAAAAACGGCCGGCGCGCATGACACGGCCGGCCGTTTGTCCGCTACCGCCTTACTGCGGCGTCGGCTCGCCTTGCGGCGCGTCGTTCAGCAATGCCTTCGCCGACAGACGCACACGACCCTTCTCGTCCGTCTGGATGACCTTGACCTTCACCTGCTGGCCATCCTTCAGATAGTCGTTGATGTCCTTGATGCGCTCGTTCGCGATCTCGGAGATATGCAGCAGACCATCCTTACCCGGCAGGATGTTCACGATCGCGCCGAAGTCGAGCAGCTTGAGCACGGTGCCTTCGTACACCTGGCCCACTTCGACTTCCATCGTGATCGCTTCGATACGACGCTTCGCTTCGGCCATGCCTTCGCTGTTCGTGCTCGCGATCGTGACGACGCCGTCATCCGAAATGTCGATCGTCGTGCCGGTTTCTTCGGTAAGCGCGCGGATCACCGAGCCGCCCTTGCCGATCACGTCGCGAATCTTTTCCGGGTTGATCTTGATCGTGATCATGCGCGGTGCGAACTCCGATAGTTGGGTGTTCGCGCCGGCCACGGCCGAGGTCATCTTGCCGAGGATGTGCATGCGGCCTTCCTTCGCCTGCGCGAGCGCGACCTGCATGATTTCCTTCGTGATGCCCTGAATCTTGATGTCCATCTGCAGCGCGGTCACGCCTTGTTCCGTACCCGCGACCTTGAAGTCCATGTCGCCGAGGTGATCTTCGTCGCCGAGAATGTCGGTCAGCACCGCGAAGCGATTACCTTCGAGGATCAGGCCCATCGCGATACCGGCGACGTGCGCCTTCATCGGCACGCCGGCGTCCATCAGCGCGAGGCAGCCGCCACACACCGAAGCCATCGACGACGAACCGTTCGACTCGGTGATTTCCGACACGACGCGGATCGAGTAGCCGAACTCGTCGGCGCTCGGCAGGCACGCGACGAGCGCGCGCTTGGCGAGACGGCCGTGACCGATTTCACGGCGCTTCGGCGAACCGACGCGGCCCGTTTCGCCCGTCGCGAACGGAGGCATGTTGTAGTGGAGCATGAAGCGTTCGCGGTACTCGCCTTCGAGCGCGTCGATGTTTTGCTCGTCGCCCTTCGTGCCGAGCGTCGCGACCACCATCGCCTGCGTCTCGCCGCGCGTGAACAGCGCCGAGCCGTGGGTACGCGGCAGCACGCCGGTGCGGATTTCGATCGGGCGCACGGTGCGCGTGTCGCGGCCGTCGATACGCGGCTCGCCGTTCAGGATCTGCGTACGGACGATCTTCGCTTCGATGTCGAACAGCACGTTGCCGACCGACGCCTTGTCGGCCGCCACGGTGCCCGCTGCCGCCGCTTCTTCCTCGAGCTTCGCCGAGGTCGCCGCGTAGACTTCCTTCAGCTTGGTCGAGCGAGCCTGCTTGTCGCGGATCTGGTAAGCGGCGAGCAGATCGGCCTGCGCGAGTTCGGTCACGCGTGCGATCAGCGCTTCGTTCTTTGCGGCGGGCTGCCAGTCCCACTCGGGCTTGCCGCCTTCGCGGACGAGTTCGTGGATCGCGTCGATCGCGGTCTGCATCTGCTCGTGACCGAACACGACGGCGCCGAGCATCACTTCTTCGCTCAATTGCTGCGCTTCCGATTCGACCATCAGCACCGCGCGTTCCGTGCCGGCGACGACGAGGTCGAGTGCCGATTCTTTCATCTGCGGACGCGTCGGGTTCAGCACGTATTCGTTGTTGATGTAGGCCACGCGCGCCGCGCCGACCGGGCCGTTGAACGGCAGACCGGACACCGCGAGCGCCGCCGAGGCGCCGATCAGCGCAGGGATGTCGGCGGGGATTTCCGGATTCAGCGACAGCACGTGAATCACGACCTGCACTTCGTTGTAGAAGCCTTCCGGGAAGAGCGGACGCAGCGGACGGTCGATCAGGCGCGAGATCAGCGTCTCGCCTTCCGACGGACGGCCTTCGCGACGGAAGAAGCCACCCGGGATCTTGCCGGCGGCGTAAGTCTTTTCGATGTAATCGACGGTGAGGGGGAAGAAGTCCTGGCCCGGCTTCGCGGTTTTCGCGCCGACCACGGTGGCGAGCACCACGGTATCTTCGACGTCGACGATCACCGCGCCGCCCGCCTGGCGAGCGATTTCACCGGTTTCGAGGCGAACGTTGTGCTGCCCCCACTTAAACTCTTTGACGATCTTATTGAACATAGTCATTGCTTTTCCTCATCGTAATGCCGCGCGGACCGGAGCGGCGCGGCAACGCCAGGCCGGCGCCGCATGGGAAGAGTCGTGCTATGCCATTCCAGAGAGTCACGTGCTGCGACTGCGCGCGAACCGCTGGAATGACACAAAACTCCGCCCTGAAGCCCGGCCTTGTTTCCTGTTACTGCTTCTTCTACTGCTGTTCTGCTACTGCGCTTGCCCATAGACGCCGCGCGAACCGGCATACGCCGCGGATCACAGGCGGTGCGCGTTACACGAAGCGCGCCGCGCAAAAACAAAATGCCTGTATCAGCGAAACTGACACAGGCATCTTGCTGAACGACTGGCCGATTACTTACGCAGACCCAGCTTCTCGATCAGGCTGCGGTAACGATCCGCGTCCTTACCCTTCAGGTAGTCGAGCAACTTGCGACGGCGGCTCACCATGCGCAGCAGACCGCGGCGGCTGTGGTGATCCTTCGTGTGCTCCTTGAAGTGGGAGGTCAGTTCGTTGATACGGGTCGTGAGCAGCGCGACCTGAACTTCGGGGGAGCCGGTGTCGTTGGCTGCGCGTGCGAATTGCGCGACGACTTCGGACTTCTTGCTTGCTTCAACTGCGGACATGTCAATTTCCTTGATAACTGGACAGGCGGTCACGGAAGAAAGGCCGTGCCGTGGGATACCCGTTTCACAATTTACTGAGTCCCGTTCGTGGCTGAATTAACTGAATCAGAACCCAGCCCAACAACGGGACGCGTATTGTAGCACAGCCGATTCCGGCCGCGAACCCCGGGCCAGCAAGGCTGGATTGAGTGTCGCTCGCGGGCGCTCAGGGGCGCCGCATCCGGCAGACCGTCGGCGATAGTGTGCGCTCGGCTGGTATCGCCAGCACCGTGCGGAAGCCATAGCCCGACCCTTCGTTATCGAAATGCACGCCGGGTGTGCCGGCTTTGTCCATCTGCATCACGTAGAGGGGCTGGATCAGCTGATGGTCATCGGCGCGCATCCACGATGCGTGAATACCGTTGTCGAAGCGGATGCCCTCGAGCGCTTTCGCGACCGCCGTCGGAGCGGCGCTGCCGGCGCGGCTCATCGCGGCGGCGAGCGTTTCGATCATCAGTGGCATGCGCAGCACCGGATAGTCGTCCTGGGCGGCCGGAAAACGCGCGCGGAACGCCGCGTACCACGCGTCGGAGGCCGCGCCACCGACATTCGGATGCCACTCGGCCACCGCGATCACGTGACCCACGCCTGCGTCGCCAAGCGCGGCCGGCGCGCCGAGGCTGTTGCCGTAGAACGTGTAGAACTTCGTGTCGAGGCCCTGCTCGCGCGCCGCCTTCACGAGCAGCGTCAGGTCGTTGCCCCAGTTGCCGGTGATCACGGCATCCGCGCCGCTCGCGCGGATCTTCGCGATGTACGGCGCGAAATCCTTCACGCGGCCGATCGGGTGAAATTCGTCGCCGACCACCGCGATGTCGGGACGCTTCGCCGCGAGCGTCGAACGCGCGAGGCTGCTCACGTCGTGTCCGAAGCTGTAATCCTGGTTGAGCAGGTACACCTTTTTCACCGCCTTGTCGCGCTCGATCACCTCGGCGAGCGCGGCCATCCGCATGCCGGCGTGCGCGTCGAAGCGGAAGTGCCAGAAGCTGCAGTCCGCGTTGGTGAGCGCGGGGTCGTCGGCGGAGTAGTTGAGGAACAGTTCGCGGTTGTCCGGCTCGCGGCTGTTCTGCTTCTCGATCGCGCCGATCAGCGCCGCGGCGACCGCCGAGCTATTGCCCTGCAGGATGTAGCCGATATGGCGATCCGCGGCCGCGCGCAATTGCGTCAGCGCTTCCTCCGTGCTGCCCTTGCTGTCGAGCACGACGAGTTCGAACGGATGCGCGCCGTCCGCGAGCTCCACGCCGCCGTGCGCGTTGACCTGCTCGACACCGAAACGCAGATTGCGCTCGACCGCCGCGCCCGCGTTCGCGAACGGGCCGGACATGCCTTCGATCAGCGCGAGCTGGATCGGCGTGCCGGCGAGTTTGCCGGCCGGCAGGCTGGCGGACTTGCTTGCGTGATTACCGGCCGGGCTTGCCGCCAGCGTGGCCGCGCGGCTCCCCGGCTTGCCGGTGGGCGGAACGGTCCCCTGCGCGGACGCCTGACTCGCGCCCGTCGAGGCCGGATTCGCCGCCTCAGCCACGCCAACTCCCGCCACCGCCATCGAAATCGCCGTCAGCGCAACCGCCGCCGCCCCTCGCCACATCGCCGTCATGGTCGTCCGCTCTGAATCTTCGAAGCGCGGATCATAGGATGACGCGCACGGAATAGGCAAGCCGGCGCATCCGTTACCGTCTGGTGGCGACGCACGTTCAAGCAACGCCGTTCTTTCGCCACAGCGCGTGTCAAAATAGTGCGTTTCGATGATAAGAACCGCTATTCAAACGCCATCGGAGGAATACATGCCGAACCGCCACCACCCCACGGCGGCTGCTATCACAGCCCCGGCCGGCGCCAGTCTGCGCCGCGCCGCGCTCGTTTGCCTCAGCGTGCTCGCTCTCGCCGGCTGCGCCCAGCCGTGGCAGCAGTATCAACAGGGAGCGGACGCATCGACGGTCATCGCGCGTCTCGGTCCGCCGCGCGAAACCTATGATCTGCCCGACGGCGGCAAGCGTCTGATGTGGCCGACCCAACCGATGGGCGAAACCACCACCGCCGCCGACATCGACGCAGCCGGCAAGATCATCAACGTGCGCCAGGTGCTGCAGCCCAACGAGTTCTACCGCGCCGAGATCGGCAAATGGACACGCAGCGACGTGCTGGTGAACTTCGGCCGCCCGGTCGAAACGTCGTACTTCCCGCTGATGAGGCGCGAAGTCTGGACCTATCGCTATCTCGAAGACAACGTCTGGTACATGATGTACAACTTCTACTTCGATGACCAGGGCATCTTGCGCCTCACGCAGAAGACCCCCGACCCGCTGCACGACCCCGACCGCCGCAACCTGTTCTGAGCACTGAGCACCCTCTTCGGAAGAAGCACCAAATCTCAAAAAAGCCGCCTTCGATAGGCGGCTTTTTTATTGTTTAAGCATAAAACAGAATTTTATCCTGTTTACGCCAACAAATTTGCGAAAGAAAGGTTATTGTAAACGCCGTTCGGGCACCGGCTCGCAATCACGTGCAGACGCGGTTTCGGTCCGGTGCCAGGTCAATTGCCTCTCATACGGAGTTGCTACGATGAACCGACCCAAACACCTGCTGGTCGCCAACGTCGCGTGGGCCCATGAAACCGCGACGCGTAATCCGGCATTTTTTCGCGACCTGATGCGCGGACAGAATCCACACATTCTTTGGATCGGCTGCGCGGACAGCCGCGTGCCCGCCGAAACGATCACGCATTGCGAGCCCGGCGATCTGTTCGTCCATCGCAACATCGCCAACCTGTTTCATCCCGGCGACGACAACGTCGCGAGCGTCCTTGAATACGCGGTGCGGGTGCTCAAGGTCGGCCACGTGATCGTCTGCGGCCACTATGGCTGCGGCGGCGTGCGCGCCGCGCTGCTGCCGCCGGACCCCGCGCTGCCCCATGTGAACCGCCGTATCGCGCCGCTCTGCGCACTCGCCAAAACGCATCACTCGGAGCTGGACGGCGCGGCGACCGAGCCGGATCGCGTCAATCGCCTCGCCGAGCTGAACGTGCTCGAACAGGTGCGGCAGCTACGGGCGAGCCCGATCGTGCACGAGGCTGAGCCGGCGCCGCTCGTGCACGGCTGGATCTTTGCGCTCGACGACGGGCGCATCAAGGTTCTCACCTCCGGCTATACCGCCGACGACGCGATGACCTGCACGACCGCGGCGCACAGCGCGGCCTAGCGAAGCGCGTCGCCCGTCCCATTCGAACCGCGGACGGAGCCGACAGCGGAATCGTCATCGGGCCATACCTGTTCGTCGCCCATCGTCCCACCTCTCGCTCTTCGACACCATGGATAATCAAACCTCTTTCTCCGCGCTCCAGAGCGACGTGCTCGCCGGAACGGCCGTTTTTCTGGTGGCCCTGCCGCTTTGCCTCGGCATTGCTCACGCATCGGGCGTCGACCCGTTTGCCGGACTGGTGTCCGGCATCATTGGCGGGCTCGTGGTTGCCGCGCTGAGCGGCTCGCGTCTGAGCGTGAGCGGCCCGGCCGCGGGCCTCGTCGTGATCGTCGTCGACGGCATCGCACGGCTTGGCGGCTTTTCCGCTTTCCTGCTGGCCGTACTGCTGTCGGGCGTCATCCAGTTCGGCTTCGGCATGCTCAAGGCCGGCCGGTACGCCGCCTACGTGCCGTCGCCGGTGATCAAGGGGATGCTCGCGGCCATCGGCGTGCTGTTGATCCTCAAGCAGCTCCCCGTTGCGCTGGGGCTGTCCGGCACCGCCGACTCCGGCCAGTCGGCGGCGGCGGTCGCAACGCCGCTCGGCCCAATCTCACTGACCGCCGTGCTGATCACACTGCTGTCGCTCGCGATCCTCGCCGGCTGGGAAACGCGCGCGCTGCGCCGCTTCGCTGTCGTGCGCATCATGCCCGCGCCGCTCGCGGTGGTGCTGCTCGGCATCGGCGCGACGCTCGCCCTCAATCTCGTCGCGCCATCGTTGGCACCGCCCGCCGAAGGGCGGGTCGCGTTGCCGTCGCTGGAATCGTTCGCGGCACTGCAGGCCGTGCTCGCGTCGGCCGACTTCGGCCCACGGTTCGCCCAGCTCATCAATCCCGACATATGGCGCGTTGCGATCACGATCGCCATCCTCGCAAGTCTCGAAACGCTACTGAGCCTCGAAGCGGTCGAACAGATCGATCCGGAGCGCCGCCGCGCGCCTCCCGATCGCGAGCTGAAGGCGCAGGGCGTGGGCAATCTGATCGCGGGTGCGATCGGCGGCCTGCCGATCACCGCGGTGATCGTGCGTAGCTCCGCGAACGTCCATGCCGGCGCAAAAAGCCGACTCTCGGCGATCGTTCACGGCGTGTTGCTTCTCGTCAGCGTGTTCGCGCTCACGAGCGTGATCAACCTGATCCCGCTCGCCTGCCTTGCCGCGATCCTGATCTTCACCGGGTTCAAACTCGCCAAGCCGTCGTTGTTCGCCGGGCTCGCGCGGCAGGGATTCGTGCCGTTTGCACCATTTATCGTCACAGTCGTCGGTGTGCTCGTCACCGATCTGCTGATCGGTATCGTACTCGGCATCCTGTGCAGCATGCTGTTCGCGCTGTACGCAAACCTGCGCGGCCCGATCGTGCTCGCGCAGCATGGCGATCACTACCTGCTGTCGTTTCGCAAGGACGTGTCGTTTCTCGGTAAGGTGCCGCTCAAGCACTATCTGCAGCAGATTCCGGATGGCGCCACCGTTATCGTCGATGCGACACGCGCCGATTTCGTCGATCACGACGTGCGCGAACTGCTGGACGCGTTCGTCGCCGATGCGCCTCGCCGTGGGATTACCGTCGACGTCAGATTTCAAGTCCGCGAGCAGGCCCGCGCAACGCGCGGCTGGTCGCTGCGGCGCACGACGGCGGACTAGTTTCGTCATATCGCGCCGCCGCAGCTGCGCGATGACGGCAGAAAAAAGCCCCGTGTGCCGAGCACCACGGGGCTTCTCCTCCGATCCACACAAGCGATCGCGCGCTACCGGCGCGCCATGCTCGCGTTACTCCGAGCGCTGCGGATTCACCTTGTCCGCATTCGAATACAGCTTGTTGAGCGCCGAAAAATATGCCTTCGCGGATGCCGCGACGATATCCGGATCAGTGCCCGTGCCGTTGACGATGCGCCCGCTCTTCGACAACCGCACGGTCACTTCGCCCTGCGCCTGCGTGCCGGTCGTGATCGCGTTGACCGAGTACAGCAGCAGTTCGGAGCCGCTGCCCACTTCCGTTTCGATCGCGTTGAGGGTGGCGTCGACCGGTCCGTTGCCGCGCGCTTCGCCGGTGATCTCTTTACCCTCTACCGAGAACACGACCTTCGCGTGCGGCTGCTCGCCGGTTTCGGAATGCTGCGACATCGACAGAAACTTGTAGTGCTCCTTCTCGTGCGCTTCCGCCGATTCCTCGTTGACGATGGCGATGATGTCTTCGTCGAAGATCTCCGCCTTGCGATCGGCGAGTTCCTTGAAGCGCGCGAACGCGGTGTTCAGTTCGGCTTCGCTGTCGAGCGCGATGCCGAGCTCCTGCAGACGCTGTTTGAACGCATTGCGGCCCGACAGCTTGCCGAGCACGATCTTGTTCGCGGCCCAACCCACGTCTTCCGCGCGCATGATTTCGTAAGTATCGCGCGCCTTCAGCACGCCATCCTGATGGATGCCCGACGCGTGCGCGAAAGCGTTCGCGCCGACCACGGACTTGTTCGGCTGCACGACGAAGCCAGTGATCTGCGACACGAGCTTCGAGGCCGGCACGATCTGAGTCGTGTCGAGGCCGACGTCGAGTCCGAAGTAATCCTTGCGGGTCTTCACCGCCATTACGATTTCTTCGAGCGACGTATTGCCCGCGCGCTCGCCGAGCCCGTTGATCGTGCATTCGACCTGGCGCGCGCCGCCAATCTGCACGCCGGCGAGCGAATTCGCGACCGCCATGCCGAGGTCATTGTGGCAATGCACGGAGAACACCGCTTTGTGCGAGTTGGGAATGCGCTCGCGCAGCGTCTTCACGAGTTGGCCATAGAGTTCCGGCACGCCGTAGCCGACGGTGTCCGCGATGTTGATCGTGGTCGCGCCTTCGGCGATCACCGCTTCCAGCACACGGCACAGGAAGTCCAAATCCGAGCGGCTGCCGTCTTCCGGCGAGAATTCGACGTCGTCGGTGAACTTGCGCGCGAAACGCACCGCAAGCCTGGCCTGCTCGAATACCTGCTCGGGCGTCATCCGCAGCTTCTTCTCCATGTGCAGTGGCGACGTTGCGATGAACGTGTGGATGCGGAAATGATCGGCCGGCTTCAGTGCGTCGGCGGCCTTCTGTATGTCCTTGTCGTTCGCGCGCGCAAGCGAGCAGATCGTGCTGTCCTTCACGAGGCCGGCGATCGTATGGATCGCGTCGAAGTCGCCGTTCGAGCTGGCCGCGAAGCCCGCTTCGATCACGTCGACTTTCATCCGTTCGAGTTGCCTGGCGATGCGGATCTTCTCTTCCTTCGTCATCGACGCGCCGGGCGATTGCTCGCCGTCACGCAGCGTGGTGTCGAAAATGATCAGTTTGTCGGACATGTGGGGCCTCCTCGGGAGTCGTTCAGATGTGGGACTTGGTTTTGGAATGGACGATGAGCGCCGCCGCTGGCAAGGTAGGGCGATCACGATGATCGCGGCCGGTGCGGACGGAACGCAAAAACGCATAAAGGCGTGAACGAAGCATGATGGCGCGGCGCAGCGAACGGCCTCGCCGACCCGGCAAAATCGGCCACGCCCACGCACTGATCCGACGACTATAGCGGCATTCCAGCCACGGCGCAATGCGCGCCGGGGCGGCCTGCGGCGCTGTCCGAAGCGACCGCGTAACGGCACCAACCAACGAAAAACGGCAGCCTGCAGGCTGCCGTTTTTCGTACGTCGCTGCGATGCAGCGCGGTTCAAATCCTCAACGGTCGTGCGACATCGAACGCGCCGGATTGGCCCGGCCGCGCACCGCCTGATACGCCCAGAACACGTAGCCGGACAGACCGTACAGCACGAACAGACCGAACAGCATCAACGGCGGATCGGACGACACGAGCACGAAGGCGACCACCACCAGCAGGATCACGCCGAACGGCACGCGATGCCGTACGTCGAGCGCCTTGCCGCTATAGAACGGCGCGTTCGACACCATCGTCACGCCCGCGTAGATGGTCAGCACGAAGGCGACCCACGGCAGCCAGACGAGCTTCAGCGGCACGCGGTTGTCGGTGGCGAGCCACACGAAACCGGCGATCAGTGCCGCCGCTGCCGGGCTCGGCATGCCCTGGAAGAAACGCTTGTCGACCACGCCGATATTCGTGTTGAAACGCGCGAGCCGTAGCGCCGCGCCGGAACAATAGACGAACGCCGCGAGCCAGCCCCACCGGCCGAGGTCCTTCAGGATCCACTCGTACATCACGAGCGCGGGCGCAACACCGAACGACACCATGTCCGACAGGCTGTCGAACTGCTCGCCGAACGCGCTTTGCGTATGCGTCATGCGCGCGACGCGACCGTCCATGCCATCGAGCACCATCGCGACGAAGATCGCGATCGCCGCGATCTCGAAGCGCACGTTCATCGCCTGCACGACGGCGAAGAAGCCGCAGAACAGCGCGGCCGTGGTGAATGCGTTCGGCAGCAGGTAGATGCCGCGTTTTCTGAGGAACTGCTGACGCTGCGCGCGCCGGCTGTCGGCGACCGGCGACTCCGTGACCACCGGCGGCTTGTTGCGACGAAACGGCCGCGGCAGCGGTCCACTGCTGCGGGGTCGACGCGGTTTGAATGCGGCCATTCGGACAACCTCCTGTATGCCGCTTTACAGCTCGGCGAGGATCGTGGACGACGCCGACACCTTCTCGCCGATCGACACGCGCGGACGGCTGCCCACCGGCAAATACACGTCGAGGCGCGAACCGAAGCGGATGAATCCGTAACGCTGGCCGCGGGTCAGCGGCTCGCCTGCACGGACGTAGCAAAGAATCCGCCGCGCGATCAGCCCGGCAATCTGCACCGACGTGACCGTCTGGCCGCCGGCCATTTCGATCACGACCGCGTTGCGCTCGTTTTCGAGCGAGGCTTTATCGACCGCCGCGTTCAGATAGGCGCCAGGAAAGTATTCGACTTTCGAGATCGCACCGTCGACGGGCGAGCGCTGCGAGTGCACGTTGAATACGTTCATGAACACGCTGATCTTCAGCGCTTCGCGATTCGCATAAGGATCATGCGCGGTTTCTACCGCGACGATACGACCGTCGGCAGGACACAGCACCGCGTTGGCCTGCGTCGGAATCGGACGCGCCGGGTCGCGGAAAAACTGCACGATGAAGATCAGGATCAGCCAGAAGAGCCACGCAAAGCCGAACCCCCCGAAGGCGTGAACCAGTAATGCAACGACGGCCGCGATGGCGATGAACGGCCAGCCTTCTCGCGCGATGATCGGATGAGGGTAATTCATGGATGGCTTCTGTGTTTTTGTAAAACCGTAGGATAGCAAAAGCCGCCCAGGGTTCAGCACCCTTGGACGGCTTTTTGACTGGTCCGGCCGCCGCGCCGAAGCACCGCGCCGGACCTCGTTATATCGAGACGCTTAGTTCTTCGACTGGTCGACGAGCTTGTTCTTCGCGATCCACGGCATCATCGCGCGCAGCTTCGAGCCAACCTGCTCGATCTGGTGCTCGGCCGTCAGACGGCGACGCGATTGCAGCGTCGGTGCGCCAGCCTTGTTCTCGATGATGAAGCTCTTCGCGTATTCGCCGGTCTGGATGTCGGTCAGCACGGCCTTCATCGCCTTCTTCGTTTCAGCGGTCACGATGCGCGGCCCCGTCACGTACTCGCCGTACTCGGCGTTGTTCGAGATCGAGTAGTTCATGTTCGCGATGCCGCCTTCGTAGATCAGGTCGACGATCAGCTTCAGTTCGTGCAGGCACTCGAAGTACGCCATTTCCGGCGCGTAACCCGCTTCGACCAGCGTTTCGAAGCCGGCCTTGATCAGGTCGACGGTACCGCCGCACAGCACAGCCTGCTCGCCGAACAGGTCGGTTTCGGTTTCTTCGCGGAAGTTCGTTTCGATGATGCCGGCCCGGCCGCCGCCGTTAGCCGCTGCGTACGACAGCGCGATGTCGCGCGCCGCGCCCGACTTGTCCTGCGCAACCGCGATCAGGTGCGGCACGCCGCCACCTTGGGAGTAGGTGCCGCGAACCGTGTGGCCCGGCGCCTTCGGCGCGATCATGATGACGTCGAGGTCGGCACGCGGGATCACCTGGCCGTAGTGAACGTTGAAGCCGTGCGCGAACGCGAGCGCTGCGCCCTGCTTGATGTTCGCGTGGACTTCCTTCGCGTACACGTCGGCGATCTGCTCGTCCGGCAGCAGCATCATGACGACGTCCGCGCCCTTCACCGCTTCCGCGACTTCCTTGACTTGCAGGCCGGCGTTTTCAGCCTTGCTCCACGATGCGCCGCCCTTGCGCAGACCGACCGTGATGTTCACGCCGCTTTCCTTCAGGTTCAGCGCGTGCGCATGGCCTTGCGAGCCATAGCCGATGATGGTGACCTGCTTGCCCTTGATGAGGGAGAGATCGGCGTCCTTGTCGTAGAAAACTTTCATGTCGGTTCCTTGGCTAGATTCGATGATTCAGAGAAATTCAGGTACTGCGAATGTTGTTATTGCCAGCCGCGCGATACCGCGTTGCCCGGCCTTGCGAAACGCGACGTCAGACCTTCAGAATGCGCTCGCCGCGACCGATGCCCGAGCTGCCCGTGCGGACCGTCTCGAGAATCGCCGTGGAATCGAGCCCCTCGATGAAGGCGTCGAGCTTGTCGCTCGCCCCCGTCAATTCGATCGTGTAGGTCTTTTCGGTGACGTCGATGATGCGGCCGCGGAAAATGTCCGCCATCCGCTTCATCTCCTCACGTTCCTTGCCGACCGCCCTCACCTTGATCAGCATCAGCTCGCGTTCGATGTGGGCGCCCTCGGTAAGGTCGACCACTTTCACCACCTCGATCAGGCGGTTCAGATGCTTCGTGATCTGTTCGATCACGTCGTCCGAGCCAACGGAGACGATGGTCATGCGCGACAGCGAACGGTCTTCGGTCGGAGCCACCGTCAAGGTTTCAATGTTGTAGCCGCGTGCGGAGAACAGACCCACCACGCGCGACAGCGCGCCTGGTTCGTTTTCCAGCAGGACGGAAATGATGTGTCTCATGTTTCGCTTCTTCCAGATGATGTGTCGATGTCTGCGAGCGGAGCGGCGCCGCCTCGTCTGCCCTCGCCTTTTTTGAAGGCGCGCATCACGAAGCCGGCGCTGGAGTTATCCAGACGCCCCGTCGTTAAAGATCTTCCGAACCCATGAGCATCTCGGTGATGCCCTTGCCGGCCTGAACCATCGGCCAGACGTTTTCGGTCGGATCGGTCTGGAAGTCGAGAAACACCGTGCGATCCTTCAGGCGCAGCGCTTCCTTCAGCGCCGGTTCCACATCGGCCGTGCGCTCGATGCGCATGCCCACGTGTCCGTACGCTTCGGCGAGCTTCACGAAGTCCGGCAGCGCATCCATGTACGAATGCGAATAGCGTTTGCTGTATTCGATCTGCTGCCACTGGCGCACCATGCCGAGATAGCGGTTATTCAGCGAAATAATCTTGATCGGCAGGTCGTACTGCTTGCAGGTCGACAGCTCCTGGATGCACATCTGGATCGAGCCTTCGCCCGTGATGCACAGCACGTCGTCGTCCGGATGGGCCATCTTCACGCCCATCGCGGCCGGTAAGCCGAAGCCCATCGTGCCGAGGCCACCGGAATTGATCCAGCGACGCGGCTTGTTGAACTTGTAGAACTGCGCGGCCCACATCTGGTGCTGGCCCACGTCGGAGCACACGAACGCGTTGCCGTCGGTCAGCTCCCACGCCTTTTCGACCACGTACTGCGGCTTGATGATGTCGCTCTTGCGGTCGTACTTCAGGCAATCTTTCGCGCGCCAGCCTTCGATGTCCTTCCACCAGTCGGCGAGCGCCGCGGCGTCGGGGCCATGCTCGGCCGTCTGCAACTGCTCGATCAGTTCCTTCAGCACTTCCTTCACGTCGCCGACGATCGGAATGTCGACCTTGACGCGCTTGGAAATGGAAGAGGGATCGATGTCGATATGGATGATCTTGCGCGGCCGCGACGCGAAGTGGCTCGGATCGCCGATCACGCGGTCGTCGAAGCGCGCGCCGATCGCGATCAGCACGTCGCAGTGCTGCATCGCCATATTGGCTTCGTACGTGCCGTGCATGCCGAGCATGCCGAGGAATTTCTTGTCGCTCGAGCGGTAGCCGCCCAGACCCATTAGCGTATTGGTGACCGGATAGCCGAGCAGATCGGCGAACTGGTTCAATTCACGCGACGCATCCGCGAGCACGATGCCGCCGCCGGTGTAGATATACGGACGCTTCGCCGACAGCAGCAGCGACACCGCCTTGCGGATCTGACCGGAGTGGCCCTTCGTGACCGGGTTGTATGAGCGCAGCGAAACGCTCTTGATCGGCTCGTATTGGCACGGCGTCTTCGACACGTCCTTCGGAATGTCGATCAGCACTGGGCCGGGACGGCCGGTACGGGCGATGTAGAAAGCTTTCTTGACGGTGGCGGCGAGATCGCGCACGTCCTTCACGAGGAAGTTGTGCTTCACGCAGGGACGCGTGATGCCGACCGTGTCGCATTCCTGGAATGCATCCTGACCGATCGCGGCAGTCGGCACCTGGCCGCTGATCACGACCAACGGGATCGAATCCATATAGGCGGTCGCGATGCCGGTCACCGCGTTGGTGACGCCGGGGCCGGAGGTCACGAGACACACGCCGACCTTGCCGGTGGAGCGCGCGTAGGCGTCCGCGGCATGCACGGCGGCCTGCTCGTGGCGCACGAGCACATGCTGGAACTTGTCCTGCTTGTACAGCTCGTCGTAAATGTAGAGTACCGAGCCGCCGGGATAGCCCCAGATGAACTCGACGTCTTCGTCGGCCAGTGCCTTCATGAGCACGGTGGCGCCGATAGAGTCTGCTTCGTGATGGGGGGTCGTATCCGACGTGGAGAATTCCGCGCTGGGCATATTCATTGATTCACCTTTCGAATTTTCGGCAAAAAATTGATCGGGTGCTCTCTGCCGGGCTCGTGACTCGGGTTCAAGCGGCGCGTCCAGTTGGCAGGCGGGCTTCTTGGGCCACACCTCAATTGAGACAACTCACTTATGTTGCGAACCAGCGACGATAGCTTCTGGCGCGCTCGCGGTCAAGAAAATATTGCCATTGGCTCGTGCGTAGGAGCGCGCGATCGGACGGAATGTCGACCGTGATGCAAATGCAAGCTTGAGCAGGTTTCACCCCTATCGGAGCAAAAGTTTGTTAGCATCCGCGAGTTTTACGACATTTTTCGACCGATTACGCGCACGCTTGCTGCGCCGACCCCAACCGGATGGCATCAGACAAGGAACTCGCCAATTTTCTGGCGGGCGTCGAAAGGCGCGCATTCAAGCAGACGGTCTACGCCGTGCGGGACGACGATGCGTCCCTCGACATCGTGCAAGACGCGATGATCAAGCTCGCCGAGAAATACGGCGACCGTCCGGCGGCCGAGCTGCCGCTGCTGTTTCAGCGTATTCTGCAGAATGCGACGCACGACTATTTCCGCCGTGCCAAAGTACGCAACACTTGGGTTAGTCTATTCTCGTCGCTCGGCAATGCCGACGACGACGAGTTCGATCCGCTGGAAACCTTCGAGGCCGAGGCGGGTTCGGCTGGCGCCGAGAGCAACGAACAGAAGCTCGAACGAGAGCAGGTCCTGCAGTCGATCGACAACGAGATCCAGAAATTACCGGCACGTCAACGGGAGGCGTTTCTCATGCGTTATTGGGAAGATATGGATGTCGCCGAGACTGCCGCCGCAATGGGCTGCTCCGAAGGCAGCGTGAAAACGCACTGCTCCCGGGCCACTCACACGCTGGCGCAAGCGCTCAAGGCGAAAGGAATCACGCTATGAGCTCCCTTGAAAACACAGAACTCGAGTTTGCGCGTCAACTGCGCCGCGCGCTTGACGAAAACACCGCCAGCCTCCCTCCCGCCACCGTCGACCGGCTCGCTGCCGCGCGTCGTGCCGCGTTGGCGCGCAAAAAGCCCGAAGCCGTCAGCGCGCCGGTGTTCGTGCCTGCGTTCGCCGGCATGCCGGCCGGGATGGCGGGGCTACCGCAGGGAGGCTTCGAGCCGCGCCGCCGCTGGCCGCTGCGCCGCTTCGCGCTCGCGTGGCCGCTGGCCGCGCTGGTCGTGAGCCTGATCGGCATCGCGTACTGGGAAGATCACCAGCGCACCGCCGAACTTGCCGATATCGATGCCGCCATGCTAAGCGACGACCTACCGCTCAATGCCTATCTCGACCACGGCTTCAACGCGTATCTTTCACGCGCCCACTGAGCGGGAGATTCCTCGGGTGAGTTACAAGCGCGGCCTGGCCGTTGTTTTCGGATGCACGATCGCGGCCCTGGTGTCGTTTGTCGCGACCTATCCGCGCTTTCACCCGAGCCCATCGTCGGCGGGCAATCCGTCGCCCGGCGTCAACGTCGCCGCGCCCGCCCCCGCCCCCGCACTTTCCGTCGAATTGCCCGGCCTGCCGGGCAGCAATAGCCCCCTCGCGTGGTCACGCCTGAGCGCCGCCGACCACGCCGCGCTGGCCCCATTCGCATCGCAATGGGATTCGTTTAGCGACGAACGCAAGCGAAAGTGGATCAAGATTGCGTCGCGATACGCAAAGATGTCGCCGGATGCGCAAAAGCGTCTGCATGAGCGCATGAGTGAATGGGTGCGCATGACGCCCGATCAGCGCCGCGTCGCGCGCGAAAACTACCAGGTTTCGAAGGAGTTGCCGCGCGAAGCGCGCCAGAACGCGTGGAAAGCGTACCAACAGCTGCCCGAAGAAACGAAGGAGCGGCTCGCCGCGAGCGAACGCAAGCGTCGCCCCAGCGTCGTCAGCGCGCCGCCATCGGCTCGCAACGAGATCAAGGGCATCGACCGGTTCGTGAATGCGCGCGAGCACGGCGCCAGTGCTGCCGCGGCGGCGAGCGCCGCGCCGGCTGCCTCCGCGCCGGCCGCGGCCTCGCTGCCGGCAACGCCTGCGATTCCGGCGGCGGGCAGCTTCGTACCGGCGACGCCGGTGCCCGTGTCGCCTGCCGAAGCGCCGGCAATCTTCCACGGCTCCTGATTCCGACCCCGAACCCATTACGTGTCCCAGCCGCTCGCCACCCCCACCCTGCCTGCCGCCGCACCCGGCGGCGGCACGGCGCCCACCGTCCGGCGACGGCTCGCGGCACTGCTCTACGAAGCGGTCATTCTGTTCGGCGTCGTGTTTCTCGCCGGCTATCTGTTCAGCACGCTGACGCAGCAGCGTAACGGGCTCGCGCATCACAACCTGCTCGCCGGCTGGATCGGCCTCGTGGTTGGCGTGTACTTCGTCTGGTTCTGGACGCACGGCGGCCAGACGCTGCCGATGAAAACCTGGCGATTACGGGTTGTTGGCGCTGATGGCGCGCCGGTTTCGGTTGGGCGGGCGATTGCGCGGTATGTGTTCGCCTGGTTGTGGTTTTTGCCGCCGCTGGCGTTGCATCCACTTCTTGGGTTGCGGGTGCAGCAGACGCTTGTTATTGCGGGCGTCTGGTTCGTGGTGTGGGCCGCGAGTGGGCGTTTTGATCCGCAGCGGCAGTTTTTGCATGATCGGCTCGCGGGGACGCGGGTGGTAGCGGTGGGGCGCTAGCGCGCGTGGGCGATGGGCCGAATGCGTTGCTCTCCTTTGGCGGGGTGAGGCCTTTTTTGCCTTTGTTCGTGCGGTGTTGGCCTTTCCTTGCTGACTTATCGGTCTATTAGCGTTGCCCCTGTGCGGGGCGGCACCTACTTTCTTTGCTGCTGCAAAGAAAGTAGGCAAAGAAGACAGCTAAAACCGCCAACTCTTAAGCGGGTCCCTCGGTCTGCATGAGGTAGTGGTGCATCTGGAATCCGTGCTCCCGCACATTCCGCGCTTGTGACAAGGCTGTCATTCTTCCGGCGGCGCTGCGCGCGCCGAAACCCCGCTCAAAAACCACTGGTTGTTTCGGCGCATCGCCGAGGCGCAGCCGAGGGTCCCCGCTGCGCGGGCAAAACCATTGGTTTCCCTGGCAGACCCGTCCGCGACGCACGTAGTGCGGAGTGGGAGCGGATGATGGCTTTGTCACGAACGGGGAATGTGCGGGGGCCCGGATTCCAGATGCACCACTACCCCTTCCAAGCCAGGAGACCCGCTTAAGAGTTGGCGGTTTGAGCTGTCTTCTTTGCCTACTTTCTTTGCAGCAGCAAAGAAAGTAGGTGCCGCCCCGCACAGCGGCTGATTCTAATTCGATCGCCAAATCGCTCAAAGCTATATCCAGCAAGCCTGAGCGATGATTATATCAAGCTATTTTGACCGTCTAAAAAACGATCGGAGACTGTAGCGAGACTATCTCCGCGCGTTTTTGGCGCGGACCGCGTGATCATTGAGACTGGTTACGGCGAAACCGGACATTGCGGACTATCCTGAGTTCATCAGACAGCGCGGCTATTTTCAAGTCCCGCGTCATCGTACTCCTGGCACCACTCCTCGGTGACCTGCCGCACATGATTTCGCAATGTTTCCCTGTGGTGACTACCGAAGGTACTCCGCCGCTCGCTCGTCTAGCTGCTCCTTGATTTCCCGCCAGTTCGGCATATGCCTGTCTAGTGTTGAATAAAAGGCTCTGCTGTGGTTGTGGTGCTTCAGGTGGCACATTTCGTGTAGCAGCACATAATCTATGGCCACTCGAGGCGCCCTGACCAACCACGGATTCAGCGTGATGCGCCCTGCAGGAGAACAGTTGCCCCACTGGCGTTGCATAAACCGCAGTCGTACCGGTGGCAGTTCTTGAACCCATTGCAATGGTCCCGCGATCACCAGAAAGCGTTGCGCGAAGACTTCTCGCGCGCGCTGGCAATACCAATCATCTAGGGCTGACCTGATCGTGGTGGTGTCGTGCTTCGGCACGGCCACGATGATGAATGGACCGCGCATATAGGCCTTCACTGAGGCTTCCGGCTCGACGACGACTTTCAGGCGGTAGCGTCGGCCCAAGTAGTGCAGGGATTCGCCGCTGACGTACTCTCGCGGAAGCACATGTGCCAACCGTGCCTTGGCGGCACTGACATGCTGGCTGATCCATCGAGAACGCTTCTTCACGGCAGCAAGCACTTTAGCTAACGGGGCGGTACTTGGTGCGTCCACGTGCACGCGACCGTCTGGTTCTACGTGAATTGCAACGCGCGGCACGACACGGGAAGGCTGGCGTCGCAGGGTGAAGGTAATTTCCTCGTCGCCATAAGCGAAGCTGTGCTGCTGGGGCTTTCTATCCTGTGCGTGCATGCTCAATGCTTACTGAGGCGAACCCGCGTGATCTGGATGACTTGCTCCACAACCTGCTTGGCATTGTCCAAGCCCAAGGAGCCAAAGAGCAGCGGCAGCAAGCCCTTACGGATGGCAGCCTCGATGTTTTGCGGATTGAGCGAGTTCTCGGCTACGGCATCACGCACCATGAGGTCCATTGCCATGGCCTGTTGCACCAAGCCCACCACGGCTTCGCTGCTCAGTGCTGCAAAGGCCTCGCCACCCAATACCATTCGCATTACGCCAAAGTAGGCCTTGGCATGTGAATTGTCTGTCAACGCGTCTGGCACACCAGGAGTCGCTCGTGCTTCCAACTGCTGCTCGAAGGCCTGGAACAAGGCGTACTGCTTTAGCGGATGGTCGAACATCGCCTCAGCCTCAGCGATGGCTTGCCTCAACAGTTCGCCGAAAACCTTCTGCGCATACGGGTCCTCCGCCAATTCTTGCTCGATGGTCTTGCGCAGGCGTGTTCGGATCATGTCCGTCTCGTTGCGCGTCTTCTCCTCGGACCAATCCTTCGGGTCTTCAACCTGGCCCAACTGGTGCACCAAATAGACCCCCTCGGGCTCACGCACTTCAGTGCCGATGACTTGCTTGTCTACGAGCTTGCGAATTTGCTCCTCGTAGACGCTGTAATCCACAGTCTCCATAGCATCGCGGCGGGCCGTCTGGCGAAGCTCGGTGAAGAAACGCAAGTCGGTCTTGTAGCGGGTAATCAGTTCCTCGGAGAAGCTTTTGTCCTCAAAGAAACTACGCGATGACAAAGCCGTCTGCAAGCACAGGCCGAAGGCGGTCAGGGCTTCGTAAAAATCGTCGCGCAGCTTTTGTCGCTCGTCGTACTCCTCGCCATCGGAGCCTTTCACGAACTTCGGCGTTAGCACCTGCCGGTACTGCTCGCGGTCCAGCTTGTTGGTCACTCGCTTAAAGAAGGACCACAGTTGGTCGTGCAGGGCCGGCAGCCGTTTGTACTCGGTGCTGAACTGGTGATACAGGCCTTCTAGATCCTTGATGTCGAAGCCGCCCTGCGTGCGTGCTTCCAGGTCCTGATAGGCACGGATTGCAGTGTCCAGTTCCTTGAGGATGCCACGGTAGTCCACCAGCACACCGTACCGCTTGGCGTCATGCAGGCGGTTAACGCGCGCTACCGCCTGGATAAGGTTGTGCCCTTTCAGGGGCTTGTCGATGTACAGCACCGTGTTGCGCGGCTCGTCGAACCCGGTCAGTAGCTTGTCCACGACGATCAGCAAGTCGGGGTCGCTGTCCGTGCCAAAGTCATTCACAACCTGCTTTTCATAGGCCTCTGGGTCGTTGCCGCAAGTGACCATAGTCTGTTTCCACCACTTATGCACCTCGGGCAGGGCGTCTTCATCCACCGCGGAATTGCCTTCGCGTGTGTCGGGAGCAGAGATCAGCACCGCGCTGGTCACGAGGCCGGTGTCGTCCAGGGCCTTCTTGTAGCGGATGGCGTCAAGCTTGCTATCGGTGGCCACCTGGCCCTTCAGGCCTAGGTCGAGCTTCTTGATGTTCTCGTTGAAGTGGGTCGCGATGTCCCAGGCGATCAGCTCAATGCGGTTGGCCGCGCCGTAAATGGCGCCCTTCTTGGCGAACTTCTTTTTGAGGTCAGTGCGCTGAGCTTCGCCGAGGTTGCTGGTAATCTTCTCAAACCAGCGGTTGACTGCCTCCTCGTTGATGTCCAGTTCAGGCACGCGCTCCTCGTACAGCAGCGGTGCCACGGTCTCGTCCTCCACCGCGCGCTGCATGGTGTATGCGTGCACGATAGGGCCGAACTTGTTGGCCGTCTTCTCGTCCTTGAGCAGCGGAGTGCCGGTGAAGGCAATGTAGGCCGCCTTGGGCAGCGCCTTCTTCATCCGCTCATGCGTCTCGCCACCATGACTGCGGTGGCCTTCGTCCACCAGCACGATCATGTCGGCCGAATCATTGCGGCACTCCGGCAGCTTGGACGCCGTATTGAACTTGTGGATCAGCGTGAAGGTGATGCGCTCCGTGCCACTGCCGATGCGGCGGGCCAGATCACGGCCAGAGAGGCTGCGGCTCTTTTCGCCGTCCTTCTGCGTCGCAATGCTGGAGCCAAAGGCGCCACCGGTCATGAAGTTTCGGGAGAGTTGGGTTTCGAGGTCGATGCGATCGGTGACTACGACCACGCGGCATTCCTTCAAGGCGTCCAGCAGCAGCAACGCCTTGGTCAGGAACACCATGGTGAAGCTCTTGCCCGAACCCGTGGTGTGCCAGACGACGCCACCCTCGCGCCCGCCGCCTTGCGACTTTGGCCGCGTCTGGCTGATGCGCGCTAGCAGTGCACGGATGCCGAAGAACTGCGGGTAGCGTGCCACGATCTTGCCTACTTTTCGGTCAAAGAGCACGTAGCCGCGCAGGAACTCCAGCAGCCGCAACGGCGTGAGCAGGCTTACCAGCAAACGATCCTGCTCGGTGGCTTGCATGGGCGCGCTCCAAAGTGTGTCGAAGTAAGCCGCTAGGGCTGCCGGCTTGCCCTCGAGCAGCGCCGCGCGTACCTGCGGCGTCAGCGATGAGTTCTTGTGGGCCAGCATGTGGGCCTCGTCAAACTCCTCTTCACGCCACTTCGCCCAGAACTTAGCCGCCGTATGCGTGGTGCCGTAGCGTCCCTCGGTCTGGCTGATGGACAGAAGCAACTGAGCATAGGCAAATAGGTTGGGAATTTCGTCGGGCCGCTGGTTGCGCAGGTGCTGGCTGATACCCTCTAGCACCATGGCCTTGGACGGAAGGCTGCCGCCACCCGACTCCGGTCGCTTGGCCTCGATCACGACCAGGGGAATGCCGTTCACGTAGCAAACGACATCTGGCGTACGGTGATGCGTGCCCTGCGCGGCCAGCACCTCCAGCTCCTCAGTGACATCCCAGAGGTTGGCTGAAAGTTCGGTCCAGTCAATCAACGGGATGGTGGGTTGGTGCCTCTTGCCATCAGGCATGAACTCGGTGACTGTAATACCCAACGCCAGCTTGCCGTACAGCCGTTCGTTGGCAGGCATGAGCCCTTCGGCCAAGCTGAGTGCCGACAATTCCCGCACGATCTGGTCGATGCCGCTGGGTGACAGCGGGTACCACTCGCCCTTGTACAGGTAGCGCCGGGTCTGCAGCACTTCGATGAGACGGGGCTTGAGTAGCACTTCGCGTGTACTGCCGCGCAGCGCTAGTGCCTGTGCCGTGGTCAGGAAGTTCCAGCCCAGGTTACACAGCAGGTGGAGTGCAGGCAGATGGGCGCTGTACTGCTCGCGGGAGTTGGGCGTGGTAGTCATGGCTGCAACTCCGTCTCGGATTCGAGTAGCTTGACGCGGGACTTGCCAGTCAGGAGCTGTGACATGAGAGCGGCCTTTTCTTGGCGCAAGGATCGCAGTTGCGCTTCCAAGCCCGCTTCTTCGGCCTCAGCAATGTTGATAATTTCCGCGATCCGTCGCTGTTCTCGTGCAGTAGGAATGTGGAGCTGCAGCTTGAAGAAGTCTTTCACGCTCACATTCAACAAGCCGTGGTTCCGTGCGCCTTCTTGAGCGATGCCTTCGATCTGTTGGTTCAGAAGGCCCGCCTCGAAGTAGTGCCGGAAGAAATCAAAATCCGCGTCCACGTCTACCTGCAGTTTGAAGCAGAGGTACAGACTTGACACGACACCGGCCTCGTAGGCCAACAGCGGTTTGATCGCCCCCATGGGATAGCCTGCCGAATAGCTCTTGTTGTAGGCGAAGTCATATCGGTGCAGGAGCGTGTATCCGCCGAGGTTGGCGCTTGCCACTGATTTGTTGAAGTAGTCGCGCTGGCTGATGAGCCCGTATTCCGCGGAGATCGTCAGCACATTAGTGTCGTGCGTAGTGTTCTTCCGGGTGACCCGTTCAAAGACCGAATCGAAGTCCACGTAGCGCCACTTGTCAGACATTCCAGGAAAGCGTCGGCGCCCCGACAACAGGGATGCCGTCAAATCGCGCGTGCGCCGTTGACTGTTAGCCAGCAGCTGCTCCGTGGTCGCAATGGCTCGGTCCCAGGTAGAGAGGATCTGGGCGATGCGGCGCTGCTCATCTGGGTTCAATGGGCAAGGAAACTCGAACGCACGGATGTCATGCGGGCTAATGTGGGGAACCGCTGTTTCGGTCTTCTGCCCCTTCAAATGCTCGATGAATCGGTGAGTTTGGAAAACATGTGCCAGGTAGTCTTGGTTAAAGTGTTGCTTGGCCCTAAGTCTGGCTACCCGTTGAACGAGAAGAGATGGCAAATCGTGGTGTTCGACAACACAACATTTTAAACCGGCGTTCACGATTGGACGATCCATCGCAATGACGATATCGCCCTTGCGCATCTCGTATCGCTGGAGCTGTTCTGTATATGGAGTCGGCCAGTGTTTTGCATCAATCCAGCGCAGGGAACCTTGTCCGATGTTGTCTCCACGCAAAAGCTTAACCGTTGATTCACTTGGCTCGACGTAACCCTGGCTGTTAAATGCGTGGCCTGTCAACAGGTCTGCGCATTCCCCAACCGTGACTAGTTGCCAATCTTTAGGCAGCATTGTGTGTTCCCTTCTTCGTCAGAATCAAGTCGAGGTTATTAAATTGAACCTTGCGGCGCACCTGGCGCGGGCCCTCGGTTTGAACTGTCAAGTGATCTTTAGCAGTTGCCGCGGCCAGCAGGTCGCTCTCGGCGAGCACGTTCTTGGCATAGAAGCTTATGTTCTGCTTACTGGTATGCAACAGCTCGGCTATGAGGGCTTGGGAGCGCCGCATGGAGTCGTCCACGAAGTGGCGTTGCATGTGAGTCCGGGCACCCTCGGCTTCGTTGCGCGCAAACTCGGTGGCTGCTGCCTGGCCGGACTCAGCGGTGGACGACGTGCTGTAAGATACGCCAGCCTTGCTCGGCTTACTCATAACCCAGCTCGTGCAGGTACGCGGCCATCTGGGCCTCTAGGCTGGCCAGCTCGGCTTTAATCTGCTCGCGCTCCTTCCGAACGACCATCAGGTCGATCTCGACATCTTCCTCGAACGTATCCACGTAGCGAGGGATGTTGAGGTTAAATTCGTTCTCGGCGATCTCGGCCTGGGTGGCGAGATAAGCGTACTTGTGCACACCATGCCGCGTGCGAACCGTATCCACAATGTGCTGTAGGTCTGCCTCACGCAGCATGTTCTGGTTCTTGCCGGCCTCGAAGTCGCGGCTGGCGTCGATGAATAGCACCTTCTCGTCGGTCTTGTTCTTTCGAAACACCAGCACGGCGGCGGGGATACCGGTGCCGTAGAAGAGCTTCTCCGGAAGGCCGATCACCACGTCCAGCAGATTTTCCTCGATCAGCTTCTGGCGGATGCGCCCCTCGGCTGCTCCACGGAACAGCACACCGTGGGGAACGACGACGGCCATGCGGCCGGTGCCGGGCTTCATGGTCTCGATCATGTGCAGGATGAAGGCATAATCGCCCTTCGTGCGTGGCGGCAGGCCGCGGCGGAAGCGGCTGAACTTGTCGGCATCGGCTCCTTCAAAACCCCACTTTTCCAAGCTGAAGGGCGGGTTGGCAACCACGATGTCGAAGTGCTTGAGGCTGGCCGCGCCGTCGAGCAGCTTGGGATTGCGGATGGTGTCGCCCCATTCGATGCGGTGGTTGTCTTCACCGTGCAGGAACATATTCATCTTGGCCAGCGCCCAAGTACTGCCGATGGCTTCCTGCCCGTAGAGCGCGTATTTGCGTGAACCGGTGTTGTCGCGGATCAGGCGGCCGCACTTCATCAGTAGCGAGCCGGAGCCGCAGGTCGGGTCGCAAATCTCGTCTCCTTCTTGCGGCGCCATCAGCCGCGCCATCAGCGTGGAAACTTCGGGCGGGGTGTAGAACTCGCCGGCCTTCTTGCCGCTGGTTGAGGCGAAGTTCTTGATGAGGAACTCGTAGGCATTGCCAATCACGTCGAGCTGGCCCACGCGGCTGGGGCGCAGGTCCAGTTCGGGCTTGGCGAAGTCTTCCAGCAGGTGGCGCAGGATGTCGTTCTTTTGCTGCTCGTCGCCCAGCTTGTTGGAGTTGAAGCTGATGTCCTGAAACACATCGCGCAACTTGGTGATGTTGGCCTCTTCGATGGCATGCAGGGCCTTGTCGATGCGTTCACCATTGCCGGCGCTGTGCCGCTGAGCGTGCAGCGCGTAAAAGCTGCCATCGGCCGGCAGCACGAACCGCTCGTTCTTGAGCATTTCCTCGATCAGCTCGGGATGGTCGCCGTACTGCTTCTTGTAAACGTCGTAGTGGTCCTGCCAGACGTCGGACACATACTTCAGAAAAAGCATCGTGAGAACAAAGTCCTTGTAGATGCTTGGGTCCACGGTGCCGCGAAAGGTGTCGCAGGCAGCCCAGACGGCGGCGTTGATCGCGTTTTGGCTAACGGCTGCGGTTTGGATGATGGTGTCGTTCATGGTCTTCCATTCCCTAGGATGTTCAGTGCGATGCCTGGGCAGACTGGGTTAAGTCTTCAGCGAGCGCTTGGAGTTGCTGCTCGCGGCTGTGAATGAGTTGGTGAAGGGCTCTGCGCTCCTGGCGCGCCAGCTCGGACAAGGCGACGATTCGGTGCTGATCTGCCATCGACGGCACACCCAGAGTGAGCGACTCAAGCACCGGCCGACGAATGCTGAGCTGGCTGCTGCCCTCCGCCGATTGCTGGAGCTGTCGCTGAAATGGCGGCTGGTTGATCTGCCATGCCAGAAAGGCGGGCAGCAGCGGCACATGAGGCGCCACCTGGAGATGAAAAAAGTGCGGACTGCAAACGGCCGGGCTGGGAGGCGCGTCGATGCAGACAGCGTAAAAGCGCACACCTTTGGAGACGAAGAGCACATCACCGGCCTTCAGCCAGTCGGGCTGCTTTCGACTCACTAAGGAGGTGCGGATCACGTCAGTCCAGTTCACCCCGCATTCGGAATCAACATCCTTCATCTGCACAACCATGGCGTTGCCTTCGACCGATTCGTCGATGGAGCCACGAAAGGGATGGCCCGACCTGACGTCAACGGCATCCCCAAGCGGGAAAAATTTAGCATCAATTGGCATGATGCATTGAATTCTGCTTGACGTATTGAATTAATGCAAGCAGACTCCAAAAAATAATTGCATCAAGCTCAATGATGCAATTAAAAATGAGAGCGCATGTCAGGGAAGGTCGTCGTCAGCCAAGGGCGTCCGGTCTTGCCTGCCTTCTGCCATCGCAAGAAAGGCAGGCAGCTCAAAACTACAAATGAAAGGATTTCGACATGACTAGATGCACAGCGCCAGTACGTGGACATAGCTCAGCGGCCGCGGCCGCGGCCTGCCCTGCGTGCCGTCACCGCAGTAGCTACCGCTATGGCGGCTACGGCTCTTCCTACTCCTCGCCGAGCATCAGCGGCGCTAGCTATAGCAGCAGCGGTGGGGGCGGTGGTGGCAGGTCCAGCAGCAGTTCAAGGCCGCGCTGGTCGAGAGCGGGTTCGTCCGTGTCGTACACTCCTGCCCAAGTGCAGTCACTCACGCCAATCCGCCAAACCGTTGAGACGCGAGCAGCGGAGCAACCTGACCTTCGTGACGTCTTCCTGTGCCACGCGTGGGACGACCGGCAGGGGCCAGCCAAAGAGCTGCACGATTTGCTCGTGGCGGCTGGTGTCAAAGTTTGGTTCAGCGAGAAGGACCTGGGCCTCGGCGTGCCGATGATGCGCGCCATCGACAAGGGCTTAGCGAATTCGCGAATCGGGCTTGTGCTGGTGACCCCTGCGCTGCTGGCTCGCCTTCCAAAAGAGAGCGTCGCCGACAAAGAGCTTTCGGCACTCCTGGCGCGTAACCAGCTCGTTCCCATCGTGCACAATACAACGTATGAAGCTCTCCGCAATGTCAGCCCTTTGCTCGCCTCCCGAAGCGGCCTGGACACTGCAGAAGAATCTATGGGGATGGTCGCGGCAAAAATCGCCGAGCTGGTTGCTCTCTAGCTTTATTGCCCCCACAGTCGCTTTGACCGCTTTGTGTCGTTAAGCGACTCGCTGCCAAAGGACGGCGGCAGGGACGGGTCAAAAGTCAAACGCCCCCTCGAACACACGCGCCTGCTCGCAAGCGTGGACAGATGGCAGAGGCGTACACGTAGCACGTCAGAACGCCATCAGAACGAACCCGCCGCCGGCGGGTTTTTTTTCGTCTGGACAAGGCCGATGTGCTGGTCTTATCGACTCTCCTTTTCCCCTCGGGAAAATCAAGCATACGTCTGGGATCCCGCTCGACACAATGAAGTCTCTGGTGCTGCTAACCAGAAAACGAAACGAGCTTTCTGAACCAAACATAGGAATCCAGATGAAAACGCAAGCACAACTTTTCGCCCTGATCGCTAACGAAGCAACGCCGCTCGCTGACGCGTGGCAAGCGATCCAAGATCTTCAAACGCAGTTTGTCGAGCGTGTCGCGCGTATCGCGATCGAGCAGCGCACGAGCGTCGCGGTCCTGATGGACGAAGCGACGAAGCAAGCGAAACAACCGAAGCCGACGACCGAAGCGAAGCAGCCGGTCGAGCCGAAACAGATCGTGATCGATACAGACGCCACGCTGATCTCGACCGAACACGCTGCGCATCTGATGGGCATCTCGAAAAAGAGCATGTCGAACTACGGTTCGCCGTCGACTCGTGCTGCGTACAACTTCCCGGTTGAGCCGCAGAGAGTCGGCGGCCGTGTGATGTGGGATCGCGCTGCGATCGAAGCGCTGGTCGGGGAACGCGCCGCTACTCAAAACAACGCGTAATTCCAGGGGCGGGCTGGCCCTGCCAGCCGCCTGTTTCATACGCTGAAGGAACTTTGATCTGGTAACGAAAGTAAGGGAATCGAATCATGTACACACCGAACATCATGACGCTTGTCGTCATCGCGCTTTACCTGCTACCCGCGATCGTCGCGACGTTTCGCAAGCATCACAACACGACCGCGATCTCGGTCCTCAACGTCCTGCTCGGCTGGACTGTACTCGGCTGGATCGGCTCGCTTGTCTGGGCCAGTACCAATCCCGCTTGCAACACTCGGGAGCGGACATGAGCAAGATCGAACTGAGCGGCGACGCGCGCCGGATGTACGACGCGCTCAAGGCGATGTGCGAGCCGCACGATAACGGCGTGTATCTCGATCTTGCCGAATCGCTCGCTGAAATCTACGGCGCACGATCGCGCACTGCCTGCGATGAACTGGAACGCGCAGGCCTGATCGTGCGATACGAGACCTATATCACGATCAATTGCAACACCTGGATGGAAGACTGATGAAGATCACACGTAACGAAGTCCCGCCGACCGCGCGTCTCGCGTTCCTGCCGAAGTTTTTCGAAGCGCGTCTGATGATGCGCGCCGAAGCGATGGTCTATGACCAGGCCGGGATCATGTCGGCCGACTATAACGGCGGGCTCTGGACGTTCTACACGCTATCGAACGGCGGCTTTTATCTGGCGCCCGAGACGGACAAGCGCTTCACGGTGTACGTCCCGGGTAACGACTACGAAGGCGAGGTCAGCGCGGACGCGTTCGGCGTGATCGTCACGCTGTTCGTGCTGGGCTCGCTCGTCTGGATCGACGACGAAGCGCTGCGCGAGAAGTTCAGCGATCACTATCACCAGCTGCGCGATTACGCGAAGGACCACGACGAAGCGGGCGCGATCTTTCGCGCGATCGACTGAGGGGGAACTAGGGAAGTTGGAAAGATCGGCACGCCTACGCGTGCCATTTTTTTTGGCTCGCCGCGGCGGGCTTTGTCGTTTCTGGACGTCGCCGGCGCGCGACGCTACAATCGATCCCGTTCGCTTGTTCCCCTCGGTCGAGCGAATACGTTGTCAGATCGGCCCGCCGCCCGGCGGGCTTTTTTTCGTCTGGATCTCGCGCGGCGGCCGCGGCGAAGTCGCGGACACGCCGCCGGCTCGCCAGAATCGCCGCCGTGACGTCCGCGCCGGCCGGCCGCTATGCTCGTAGCGGCTCGATCGCGCAGGCGCGTTCTGGCGCGTTCTGGCCAGTTCGCCGCATCTAGCGCTCGCTCGCCTGCGGTCCGTCGAGTTCGCGCAGTTCGATCGTGCCTGGCACGTCGCGACTCTCGATCAGACGTTCGTCGCCTGATTCGAGGATCAGGTCGTCGGACTCGTCGTGATCAACGATGACCCGGATCGGGTTGTCGGAGTCGTTGTAGATACTGATCCGCATTGTTCTGCTCCCTTACCAATGGTCGCGACGACGAAGTGAGATCGCTATCCGCGCCCTCGATATCGCGCACGTTGTCGTGGTCGCCGGTCACGAGAACGAGCGTACAGCCGCCGAGTGCGAGAACGTCCGCGATCAGCAGCGCGCCGACGATCACGATCACGACCACGAGCGCGAGCTTTAGCGCGATCGCTTTCATCCCTTCGGTCGCTTCGGCCAGACCGCGTTAAACGGGAAGTCCGGTTGCTGCGGCCAGTCGCGCAACGCTTGCCGATAGACCTTCCACTCGTCGACGCTTTTCGTAAAGCCCTCGGGCGCATCGGTTGGGATCGCAACGAAATGGTCGGTATTCCGAAGCGCTTCATTGCGAAGCGAGCGGATGAAGCGTGATCGAATCCTTTCCTCATTCGCGTAGAAGTGCGCATGCACGTCTTCATCTTTCGGCTTCGGAATAGTCGTCGTGCGCCATTGGTGAATGTAGGGCAAGCCCGCTTGAAGACCGGTAGCCCCGTCGATCGGATGCGCGGTGAGAAAGTCATAGGCACTCTTCAATTGCGGCGAGTACATATCAACAATGGTGAGTGCCATGAGTTCATGCGTATAGCCTTGAAGATCGAAGTCGGTTTGCATGATGAGTGCCCCTTAAGCATTGCGTTGCCAAATAACGCGGGGGTAAATGCGATTGATGTCGGTACTCGTAGTCACGCGCACACCTTCCATCACCCAGGGGTTAGAGCTATCAACGGTATTTTGTCCACCCATTGCCGAAGCAAGTTCATTAATGCCGCTATTCCATTGAACCTGTGCGCCATTCGGTGCCTTGGTGTTCGCGTGGTTCACAAGAGCAACGTTCATGTCGGACAGCCATCCGCCATACCACTGCATCCAGACGTTCCCGTCGTTCCCGTATCGCCCGCCGCCAATGTTCGTGAAGAGGGTGCCCGCATCATCGATCGTCCACGGGACGTTGTTATAGGCACTGTTGACCAGTTCGAGACCGCCCCCGCCGGCGCGGCCCCGGATATACATGCACGAACCGTCCGTACTGACCATCGCAATCTCGCCGTACGAGCCGGCCTGCCTCATATTCACGCGGCCGTAGATATTCGCGCCGCCCGACTGGATATCCAGCCCGCCGCGCGCGTTGCAACGTCCATCGTCGCCGACCTGAAAATTCCACGCGGTCAGCGCTGCGTTCACGAAGCCCATACCTGAGCCCGCCTGTCCCGCAGCGCCGTATGAACCCATGTAGCCGTACCACGCCTGGGAGGCGTTCTTGAACATGATGTTGGCACCCTGCAATAGCAACGATCCGGTCATCGTGTCGCCGGTCTTCAGTACACACTTGCCGGCCTCGGCCGCGATCTGCGTGCGGAGGTCTCCGAGGAAGTCATCAAGCGGCCCGATATCGATCCATCCATCGTTCGCATTGGTGCGGCGCTTCAGGCGGTTCGCGGTCGTGTCGCCCCACATCATGCCGGGGTACAACTCGGTCGGCTCGGTCGGCCCGCAGTTGTCTCCGATCATCGCGAGAATGATCACGTTAAGCTGCGTGCGCATGTCCAGACCGGACGGATGCGCAGGGACCTGATAGGAGGTGGGTTGCGTCATGGTGTACTCGCTTTCTGGAGTTTAGGTCCGATACGTTCGCGCATCGATATCACTGCCGGCGTATCGAAGCGCATAAGTGCTGCGTAGCCCAGGTGGGCGAGACCGATATGCTCGTAGCCATAGCCGCGGGCAATCCAGTCACAGGTCTTCGCGACGGGCGACCCGTCCGAGGTCTGGAACTGGATGCGGAAGCCGTTAGCCGACTGCTGATCGATCAGCCACTTGTCGCCCGTCTGCAAGCCCTGCGCGATGATCGCGATCGCAGGTGCGTCCTTGAATGGCACGCTGAACGTGATCACGCTACCGCCTACCGCGATCGTGACGTTGTTGCGCGACTCCATACGATCAGGCACATCGACGGTCACGCCGAGGTCCGTGATACCGATGCCCTGCGTATCGTCCTTTACGTGCAGCACGCACTGGAAGCGCGCAGCACGGAAGGTCAGATCGGCGGCGACGAGTCGCACGTACGGGCTCCAGTCTTCGTCGGCCCCGGTAGTGGGGTCGACGTTCGTGAGTGAGGCGAGCACCATCGCGCCGCCTTCGTCGATCTTGGTTCCGTCGACATCGAGCACCTCGTCCCAATCGGGCCACGTGTCGACATCGTTGAAGAAGTCATACGCTGCGCCTTCGACGTATGAAGTGCAGCGCACGGTGTAGACATTGCCGAGGTCGATCACATGGTCGAAGTAGTACTCGCCGGTCGTCGATATGGCAAAGCCGTGCTCGTCCTGCGACAGGTACAGCACGCCGGTCCGCACTTCGGTATAGACCTTCTCGCCGGCGAAGGCCGGGTTCTGCTTCATGTCCTCCACGAGGTTGTAGTCACGCAGCGGCCCGGTCGTGCTGATCACGAGCGCGGCGTTCTGTGAGTACTTCTCCGACGAGTTCATGAACTTGGCGAAGTAGCTGCCCTTCATGAGTGGCACGAAGCCGTTTGTCATGCCGCCCGAGAAGCGTGTGATCTCGCTGGCTTCTTCCCACGAGACCTCGGATGACATGCGCGTGGAGAAGCGGATCACGACCTGGCCGCCGACGATCACATCGAGCGAGGCGGACTGTATCCACTGCAGGTTGGCCGCGTCGTTATAGATGTCCAGCTGGAAGCCGCTCACGTCATCGGGCGGCTGGCTCAGCGCCAGCAGTTCGATGGTCACTGTGGCCGGGACACTGCGGATACCGAGCGAGTTGATCGCCCACACGGTAAAGGTCCATATGCCTTCCCGCGTGGGCTGGACGTCGATGCTGTTCATGAACGCTTCGACGTATACGGGCGAGTCCGATTCGAACTGGTATGCGACGGCATAGCGCACCGCGCCGAGCGGCGCGAGCCATGAGAAGGTCGCACGCGCGCCGACGATGACCGGGTTGATCTGATACTTCGACTCGGTCACGACCAGTTCCGTACAGGGACCAATCGAGAACGGATCAATAATCCCCGTCGGGATCCGTTCGAGCTTCAGATCATTCTCGATTGCGCCGAACTTGTCGGGCCGGTACGCGACCCCCTGAACCTCGACGTTTCCATCCTCGTCCTCGTTCACGCCGATGCAGCGCCATTGCTCGTTGACCGCGTTGCTCGCCGAGATCGACCAGACGCCCATGCGCTCGGGCTCCATGCGCAAGTTTTCCGCGAGCACAATGTCGTCGGTCGTGACGTTGCCCGGGGTGATCAGAGCGACGCGCTGCAGCGTCCCGTCCGGTAGCAGGACGCCTACGGTATAGGACGCGTTCGCGTTGAACGTCACGGGCGCGTCGAGCTTCAGACGATCGACCGTCGCCGCGAGCAGACGCCCGCCTGTGCGATAGCCCGCGCGCGTCTCGTCAGCCGTGAGGAACACGTCGCCGGGGCGCGCGAAGGCGGCATTGATACCGGTCTTGAAGGCGACCGTCTCGGAAAGCATCTGCTCGGTCAGCAGCAGCCAGCGGCCGACGCGATGCGCCTGGCCGCGCGATGTACAGCCGATCGCGACGACCGCAGCCTCGCGTATGCCCCACCGTTCGATTGCGTCGCGATCCTCGACGTACTCGATCTCCTGCTGGCAGCGGTTCGCGCGATTGGTCCACGTCACGAGCGCGACCGTATGGCGCTGGTTCAGCGGCGTCCCGGTGTAGATGAACGAACCGTCGATCACGTTCGCGGCCGTGTAGGTCATGACCGGATCCGCGGGCATGTCGGCCGAGACGGTCAGCATCCCGCCGGCCCAGAAGATCATGCCGTTGAAGATCGCCGCGATCTGCTGGAGCAGCGTGATCGCATCCTCGCGGGTCTGGAAATAGACGCTGCACGTATAGCGCGGCTCCCAGCCGCCGAAGCCATCGGGCACAAGTCCATCGCAGTACTGGCTGATCGCGTACAGCGTCCACTTGTCGATCATCTGGTCCGTGACATAGCCGCCGAGACCAAAGCGCGCGGTCGTCGCGAGGTCGAACAGAATCCAGGCGGGGTTGTCGGTCCAGGCGATCTGGAATGTTCCGTCCCAGTTCCCGCTATAGGTGCGCGCGATCGGATCGTAGTTCGCCGGGATACGGATGCGGCGAAGTTTCATATCGAAGGAGAGCTTCGGGATCTGACGGAACGTGCTCGCGTCGATCTGTACGCCGACGATCGCCGAGTACGGGTACGTCATGTTTGAGTCGACGATCTCGGTCATCGTCTCCCACTGGAACGCGTCCACGAGATACGCGGTCGTCGAGTCCGGTGTGAGACGTCGCACGCGGATATCGTACGTGCCACCGGTCGCGCCGAAGCGCGCGAGACTGATGCGATAGCTGCGCTGGTAGCGGCTCGATGTCTTGCCGACGATTGTGTCGACGTACATCTGCTGGAAGCCGCCGCCGTCCTTCTGGACGTCGATCGCCAGCTGCACCGTAACGCCAGTCACGTCGCCGGTTTTCGTATCGGTGTTCGACAGCGCGGGAAAGCCGAGCGTCACGCGCACCGCGTTGAGGTTCGGATTCGTGACGCTGCGGATGACAGGCGCCGCTGTCGTCACGCCCACGCCGACGGTCGTCTCGCTCTCGGTGGCCGAGAAGCCTGTGATCGGCGCCTGCGTCGCGCTGCCTGTACGCCACTCGATACCGGCCCCGACAAAATTCCATGTACCGTCCGCGTTCGCGAGCGGCGTGTCGTCGACATAGATCCCCTGCGGCCCGCCGACGATCTCCTCGACTTCGCCCTCACAGATCAGATTGATGACGCGCGCGTACTGCGTCGAGCGCAGCGAGTCCGGCGCTTCGACGGGCGAACTCGCGCTGCCGCCGCCGCCCTTGCCGCCACCGCCGCCGGCGCCCGCTACGGGAACGAGATCGCGATGTCCCATCAGTTCACCAGGATCTCGTTATTGGTCGAGAAGCCGACGCTCACGATCGCCGAGCCGACCAGCAGCCGGCCGTATCCGAGCGGCACAGGTCCACCCTGGCCCATCGTGTTGACCGCGCCATCGAACGCGAGACTCGGCTGGTTGTCCGCTTTCTCGGGCGTCGCCGTCGCGGCGGGGCGCGGCGCGAGTAGTTGCGCGATACCGGACAGCGCGAGCGATACGCCGAGGCTGATCATCGCGGCCCCGACCACAGGCACGAACACGCCGACCACCGCGATCGCTATGCCCGCGAGGATCTTGCCGTACGAGCCCGCGCCGCGCACGAGCGGAACGACCTTGAGCACACCGCGCACGAGCGGATAGTGCAGATCGTTCTCGTCGTAGTCCTGGTGCTGGCCGCGCACGAGAAACGATCGCGTGGCGTACTCGCGGAAATAGCCGCGCAGTCCGGGAAGCTGGATCATCAGCGCGTGCAACGCTTCGCGCGGCGAACGAACCTCGAGCGACCACTCGCGACCGAAGCGGCGGCGCAGATCGCCGTAAAACCTTACCGTGATCATGACGGGTCTCCCGTATCGAGCAGCGCGCGATGACGTAGCACGGCGGTCGTGCGGCGCTGGTAGAACTCCTGCAATACCTCGCGGCGCGATAGCTGGTCGATCAGGTGATGCAGGATCACGTTCGCGCCCATGTAGACCGCCATGTGATTGTCGCGACGCGCGCGGATACGCATGAGCAGGAGATCGTGCTCGCGCAGTTCGCCGATCGCTACCGCGTCGAGCGGGCCCTGATGGACGACGACGAAGCCCTCGCGCGCGAAGTTCTCGCGGTACAGATCAGGACCGTCCTCGTCGTCCCACCAGCCGAAGCGCCGCGGATAGTCGTTCAGTGCGATGCCGAGTTCGTGCGCGTACCAGTCGCGCACGATCCCGTAGCAGTCATGCACGCCATGAACGAACGCGCGCCCGACGAAGGGCGCGATATACGGCTCGGGCTCGTTGATCGTGAAAGAGCCGACAGGGTGATTGACAATGATCCACGGCAGGCCGGTGCGCGCCATCGACTCGCGGTCCGCGTCGGTCGGCGTGGGCGGTGTGAAAACGTGCGAGTGCGCGTACGCGACGATCTCGCCCGTATCTTCGGCGTGGGCGTGATCGACGGGATCGATCATGAACTGGTCGACGTCATGCGCGAGGTTGCGACAGGGCATGTACTGCAGCGCGCCGTCCTGCTTGCGCACGACCAGTCCGCAGCACTCGCGCGGCGCCTGCGCGCCGGCGTGTAGCTGGATCATCGGAAGTACGGAACTGAAGTCTTCCATCCTGTATCTCCTCACCTGTAAGCGGACGCGCCGGGGAACGCACCGAACGGGAGCCAGCCGTTCTGACCGAAGCGGCACTTGCACGAGACGAGCCGCTTGCCGCACACGTCCTGACTCGGGTCACTGGTCGGGATGTCGTTCCCGTCCGCGACAGGACCGCCGGCATAGCCGCAGCCGTCGCCGCGATACTGCCAGGGGCACGAGTTGCGGATGATCTGCCGGCGGGGTAGCTGCTGGCCCTGCGTATCGAACGCGACGGCCAGTTCGAACTCGACCGTTTGCGGGTCCTCGTGGGTCTTCTGGTTGATGAAGAACAGATCGTCGGGGAAGTACGCGTCGGGATCTGCGTCGGGATTGACGCCATCCGGGAAGTTGACCGCGTCGAGGTAGCGCAGCAACGTACGCCGCCGCGAGACGCGCGCGCCCACGAGATCGCTGTACAGACGGCACAACGCGCTGATGATGCCGGTGAGATTGGAGACCGCGAAGCGCGGACGCGGGAGCGGTCCCGTTCCCTTCATCTCGAAGCCCGTCGCCGAGACGGGATAGCGCTGGTACGTCACGCCCTGCCAGACGACATCGCCGCCTGTCCATGTCGTGCCCGGATGAAAGTAGATGTTCGGCTCCTTGAAGCGCGACAGGTCGAGCACGAACATGATGATCTCCGCGCCGGGATCAAGGGACTGCGATACGCCCTGAATTGTGCTCATACGTGGACCTGCTGGAATTTGGCGCTGACGTTCATCGCGCGCGCGCCGTCGAGCAGCATGTCGCCGTAGTTCCACGACCACGAAGGACAGATGATGTCGAGCACGGTCGACGTGCGCGGCGGCGTCCAGTTGAACACGTCGACGCCGTTACGCGCCGAGAGAAAGTCGAGTACGTCCGCGGCCTTCGTCTCGGTGAGGTTGTTTAGCTGCACGCTCCAGATCTGGTCCTGCGTGTTGATACCGGCCGGCCGGCGCTGCGTGTAGCCGTCGCCTAGCTGCGAGGCGCGTACGCGCGGCTCAAGCTCGCACGATGCAGTCGTTACGCACCAGTCGAAGATCAGGCCGGTGGCGCGCGGCGTGAGCGACGCGAGTCTCTGCATCCAGACATCAAAGGGCGTGGTCATGATGCGAGCAGTCCTCCGGTCCGTTTCTCGGTGGCGATGACCTGTCGCACGATCATCGCGATACGCTTCGCCAGTTCGACCGCCTTCGAGCCGTCAGCGTCCGCGCCCGTCTCGCCCGTCTGCGTGTTCACGTTGATCACGATCGACGTCGAGCCGTCGCTCGTTCCTGTCGTGATACGCCCGGGTACGTTGGGCACGAAGTACTCGCCACGTAGCGGCGTCTCGTTGATCGAGTAGTACTGTCCCGGCGAGACGGGACCGCCCGCCATCCGGTTCCCGCCGAAGGCGCTCATGATCGCGGCGAGGAATCCGCCGGCGCTGCCGCTCGTCGCGCCTGCGCTGATCCCCCCAATAAGCGGCTCAAACACGTTTTTGTAGACCAGCATCTTCGCGATGTCCTTCAGCATCGACGAGACCATCTCGCTAAAGCTCTGCGCGGTCTTGTCGGTCGCGAACATGAATTCGACCAGCGCGTCGGACGACTGCTTGCCGAAGCCATCGATCGCCTGTTTCAGATCGTCGAGTGTCGTCCTGCCTTTCTTTCCCGCATCGATCATCTTGTCGGCCGCTTGCTGCTGGAGCTTGGCGAACTCGTCGGCCGTGATCATTCCTTCGTTCTGCGCAGCGATCAGCTTTTCGATCGTGCGTACGTACTCGCGCGTCGGGTCGATCGAGTCCAGTTCCGAATTCGAGAAGTCCTGCAACGACTTCACAGTCGCGTCGAGTTCCTTCTGTGCATCATCGGCCGCCTTCGCGAGATCGTCCTGTGCCTTCTTTTGCGCCTCCTGTGCGGCGGCCAGCGCGAGCGATTGCTCCTTGATCGCGATCAGTTGCTGCTGCTGCTGTTTTGTGAACGTTAGAAACTTGGGATCGGTCAACAGCATCTGCATGTCGTCGCCGTTCGCGGTCGTGCGGCGAAGTTCTTCCTGCAACGCCTTGAGCATCTGGGCGTACTCGTCGACAGCCTGCTTGACTTTCTTTCCCGCCTTCGCGTTCGCGTCGAGCGCGGCCGAAAATTTCACGACCGGCTTGTCGTCCCAGCTTGCGGACGCGTTGCCGAAGTCGATCGGATTGTTCGCCATGTCGCGTTGCAATTTTTTCGCGTCGCCCATCTTCGTGACGAGCGCATCCATGTCGGCGTTCGACTTGTCCATCGCCGCCCGCGTGGTATCGAGCGCGGCCTTGAATTCGCCAGCGAAGAACTGTTTGGCCGCCGCGCCATAGCCCTGCAACTCGCGCCACGCGATACTGATCTCGCCGGCCAGCTGCGTGAGATCGATGATCAGGTCGCTGATGATCGTTCCGGCGCCGGTCAGCATGTCGTTCCACGCCGAGGTTTCCTGCTGCGAACTGAAGATCGCCGAGACCAGCGTATCGAGCGCGGGTGTTAGCTGCCGCGCGATCACGGCGAACGCGCCTTCGGAGACTTTCTGCAAACGGGTAAGGTCGTCGTTCAGAGCCTCCATCGCCGCGGCGGTCTGCGACGAGATGATCAGCCCGAGCTTTTCCGCTTCCTCGCGCGCGTCCTTCAATCCCTCCTTGCCGCCGTTCATCAGCGGGATAAGCGCCTGACCCTGCTTGCCAAAAAGCTGCGTCATCACCGCGGCCTTCTCGGCACCATCCGCGAAGCCCGATACGGCCTGTGCAATTTCTTCGAACGCCGCGCCCGGGTCCATGCTGCGAAGCTGCTGCGCGTTCAGACCCAGCGCCTTGAACGCGGCCGCGCTAGCCGACATCGGATCGCGCGATTCGAGCAGCGCCTTGTTCAGCCCCTTGAAGCCAACGGTCAGATCGTCAGTCGTGACGCCCGCGAACTCTGCCGCGTAGTTGAGCGCGGACAGTTCTTCGGTCGTCGTGCCGATACGCGCCGCGAGCTTGCCGAGTTCGTCGGCCTGATCGATTGCTGACTTGATCCCTTCCGCGAAGCCCCTCGCGAATTCCATCGCGTACTCGGCGCCCTGCATCACGGCGATGCTTTTGGCCGCGTTCTGGATGGACTTGAGCGACGAGATGATCGTATCGTTCGCTTTCTGCATGTCCCGCCGCAGATGCGCGACATCGGCGGCGAGATCGAAGATCAGCGTCCCGGCTGAAGCCATGATCTATTTCCCCCACGCTGCGATTTCATCCTCGACGCTCAGCGTCACGACGTTCTCGCTGACCGGATCCGAACCGAAGCCGAACAGCAGACTGGCCCACGTGAATAGCTCGTGCGAGTCCATGCGCGTTTCCACTTCCCCGGCCGTCATATGCAGGTGCGCAGCGACCGCATAGACGAGGCGAGTCACCGGGTCAGTCAGGCTTTTTTTGCGTCAGCGGGACGATGGCCGCACAGCAGCACCGCCTGATCGACGAGCGCACGCAGATCCGGCAGCGCGTGCGCCGGCAGACCCGCGATCGCCGCGACCGTGAAGCGCTCGCCGTTCGGACCGCGCGCCATCTCGCATAGCAGTTCGTAGCCGAAGTCTTCGGGATGCTCGTTGTTCAGGTGGGTCGAGATCTCGCGGAAGCGCTTGACGTTCATCGCGCGTAGCGTGACCGCGCCGAAGGAGTCGGACTCGATGACCGTTTCCTTCGGCTGCACAACAAAGATCTTTTCGCGAGTGGGCGATACAAGGCGATCGTTCATGTCGGGTCTCCTATGCAACGTCCACGGTGCCAGCCGGCACACCCGCGCCCGGTACACCGGCCAGCGTCGGCGTAACCATCACGGAATAGCTTCCGGCCGCCGCGTAGTTATGCGGCGCGCTCAGCACGCTCACGCGCTCGACAGCCGTGCCGTCGCCCCAATCGACATCGAAGTAGTCGGCGGTCCCGTTCGACTCCGTGAGCACGAGCGTGACGTCGAGCGGCGCGGCACCAGAGAGCGGCGCGACGCTCGCGCCCAGCGAATACGGCGGCGCCTCGACCGTGACCGCGTTCTGTGCCTTGAAAGGCGCGGTCGCTTGTCCCGAGACCGTCGCGATTACGCTGGGCGTGTACGAGCCAGCCGTCAGGTACTGGTGCGACACAATCATGGTCGTGACCTGTTCGAGGGGCGACCCGTCTTTCCAGTTGATCGAGAAGCCCGTCGCGACGCCGCCGGCTTCGTTGAGCGTGAGCGTCACGTCGAGCGGAGCCTGTCCGGTCGTCGGCGACAGTACGGGGATCAGCACGTAATTCGCGGTCGCTTGCCCCGGCGGCATGGTCAGCACGTCCGGCCCTGTGATCTTCATCGTGCCCGCGCCCTGTACGGCCTGATCAACGCCGCCGGATTCATTGACGGACTGTACGATCACCGGCAGCGTACGCACCGCCTTGTTCTGATACACGACTTCGAACATGCGCGTTTTGCCGTCCCTCTGTGCGGCGCGCAGTTCCTGATAGTCGGGATCGGTCGGATCGATAAAGAAGTCGAACGTCAGCGTGCCCGGATCGCTGAAGCCCACGAGCGACGTTTTCGCGTCATCGCACAAGGTCGTCGTATCGATCGAGGCCGCGGCGTTCTCGTTGATCTGGTAGGACTTCGCGCAGACATCGACGTATGCGTGCAGCAGCCACGCAGCATTCGCACCGATCGGATCGGTCTCGCCCGAAGTATCGCTTTGCGCGAGCGTCGCGGTCTTGGCCGTATAGTCGATGTTCTGCACGACCCATGACTTCAGATCGAGACTCGTCCAGCCCGTGCCGATCAGAAAGATCGACGCGCCGTTACGCAACTTCGACACGTCATCCAGCTGGATCACGCAGGGCTCGGACATCGATGCGCCATTGACGAGACCCGTCCCATCGGCCGGCGCGTTGAGGTTTTCAAGATACATGCGCGTCTGAGCCGCGCTGATCGCTTTCTTCACGGTTGCACCTCGTCGGGTTCGTGATACCAGGTGGATAGAACGATACTCACGCGATGGATGCGCGTGTCCTGCTCATACATGTCCTGTCGGCCTTCGAGCAGCGGATCGCCGTCACAGGCATTGACCAGCGCGCATACACGCTTCCAGATCGCGAGCGCGTCCTGATGACTGCGCGCGTACGAGTCGATCCGGTAGTTCATGCGCGCGAGATCGACGCTGCCCGTCATGACGTTGTTCTCGGTGCCGTCGATCAGCGCATAGACGAGATAGGGCTCGGGCGTGCCTTGCGGCGCGAGCGCCTGGAATACGCGGGCGGGTAGCGCCTGATCGAGCAGCGCGAACAGTTGCTGTTCGGTCACGTTATGCTCCCCATACCCGGGCTGTACTTGACGCCGTGTTCCTTGCACCACTTCGCCATGCGCTTGTTCATCGTGTTGTTGAAGCGCTTGACCGCCTCGCTTCCCATCGAATCGGCGGCCGGTCTGAGGAACGGTTTCGCGGACATCTTCGACGTACCGAACTCGAGGAACCCGCCATAGAACGCATCGTCGCCATAGGGCTTCGTAACGCCGGACTTCACGGTCTTTCCCTTGACCTTGCCTTTTTTGATCATCACGTTCACGCGCGCGGCGAGCCCGGTTTTCTTCGAGCGTCCCCGCACCATCGCTTCTTCGAGCGTGTACGTGTAGCGCGCCGAGCGGCCGAAGTTGCGCAGCACGTTCTCGCGCGCCTGTTTCATGATCGGCATCGCGGCACCCATCAGCGCGCCGTAAAGCATCTGCCTCGATACCGCGTCAGGCAGAGTCTTCAGGAACTGTTCCATCTCGCGCAGTCCGTTGGCTTCGATGTTCACGTTCACGGCTGTCCTCCTTCGGTGATCACGCCGGCCGAACACAGGAGATGCAGTTCGCGCGTCAGCCCCTTGACCGGCATCGCGACGTCGATGCTGTAGATCGTCCCGTCGCCGGCGACAACGCGCGCCGTCGCGTCGACATCGGAACGCCAGCGGATGCGGATACGTGTCGTGATGCCCGCGCGAAACTCGCTCGACGCCATGTACTCGCGACCGCTGATCGCCTCGATCGCCGCCCATACGCGGGCGATCTCGGCCCACTGATCGACGATCACTTCGCCCGCATCGTTCTGGATGCGTAGCGGTCTCTGGATCGAGACGCGGTAGCGGAGTTTGCCGGCCTGCATCGTTTCGCTCCCTAGAGTCCGAACGTGATACGGAACGGATCGAGCAGCGCGACAGTGCGCGGATTGCGCTGCATCGCCGTGGACGACGACTGCGCCTCGCGGTTCTCGTATGCGTCGGCCGTCAGTTCCAGCATCGCGAGCACGAGATTCGCCGGGACCGTACCGCTCGCATAGCCGGCCGTATAGCTCGCATAGAACGCCTGTGCGGCCGGTAGCGGTTTGTTCGTGACGAGCATCGCGTTCATCTCGCCGTTGACGATGCGCGCGCCGTACTCATCGATATCGAGCACCGTCTCGGTGTCGTCGTCGACGACCTTCAGCGATTCGAGATCGAACGCGGGAAAGTCCGCCAGCACGAAGCCCCGACCATCCGCGAACAGGTCGCGCGTAACTGTCTCGCTACCGGGCACGGCGCGGATCGTGCGGCCGGTGTACTGCTCGGCCGTTTCGCGTCCGGCGGGGATGTAGACCTGTTCGATCAGTTCATCCTCGTCGGTCGTGTCGATCCGGCAGTGCGCCTTGGCGAGCGCGAGCGTGACGGGTTCGGGATAGTCGGGTGTGCTCATGGCTTTCGCTCCCTTACTTCTTCGGCGCGGCCGCTGCGGGCTTCGCAGCCGCTGCACCGCCGGCGGCGACGAGCGGACCGTACTGCCACGCACCGGGCGCGTACACCGAAGTCGTGAGCCGTTCCTCGACGAGGATCGTGACCATGTTGCGCCGGAAGTTGTCGGCGTCCTCGCGCGAGACTTCGACCGAGACCTGCTGACGATCCCAGATCATCGCCTGACTACCGTCGCCGCAAAGGAAGTTTCCTTCGGGGATCGAGTTCGTCTCGACAATGCCGAGGTTCCACAGACGCGGCGGTACAGGCGCGAACGGATTGCCGCCCAGATACTCGCCGGTCGTGCTCTTGAGCAGTTGCATCGCAGCCCAATCCATCGGGTGCAGCATCAGGACCGTGGTCGTGTAGTACGCGCCCTCGACCTCGGCCATCGCGAGACGAATGTTGTCCATGCCGTTCAGCGCTGGATCGGTCGGCGCGAACCTGTTGCAGATCGTCGTGATCCCTGTCAGGTGTCCAGCCGCGCCGTCGCCCTTGAGGATCTCGTTGTCCTCCTTGCGACGCAGGCCGTACGTCATGCGCATGTTCAGATACGACTGTAGCTGCGCTTCGTCGTCGAGCACCTGACGCGACGCGAGGATCCAGTGCGCGATCGTCACGACCGGCGCCTGTACCAGTTCGAACTGGAAGTCGCTCTGTCCCTTCAGCGCGCCCTCGGGCGTCTGATAGTCGGGGTTCTGCTGCGCCGAGCTTTCGCGCACGTACTCGACGAGATTCGAGGTCGTCTGGCCGACCGGGATCGAGTCACGTACCCAGACCTTGTTCATGCCGGGGGCGATGATGCCAGGCTTGCGATCGGGGGCGACCGGGACCTGATTCGCTCCGGTATCGCCGACGATCGGGCCGACCACCTTCAGTTGATCGGCTTCAAGGGTGATGCGCGCGCTGCGCGCGTTGCTGTTTCCCCTGAGTGCCTTGAACTGTTCCGACTTCACGAACACTTCGCCGATCGTTTCGGACTTCGTGTCGCGCCGTCCCTGTTCGGACAGGCCGGCCAGTTTCTGGCCGAGGTCGATCAGGTTCACGTCCTGTCCCTTGACCCGCTCGGCGAGCTTCGCCAGTTCTTCGCGGATCTCGGCGGCGGTCTTCGTCTGCGCGTCCTTGATCTCGCCGAAGGTCTCGTCGAGGGCGCGCTTGATTTCAGTCATGTCCATTTTTCAGGCTCCTATGCGGTCTTGAATGAGCGGATCATCGTTGCAATAGCAACGGCCTGTTCCTGCTCGCTCTTTGCTGCGTCGGTCGCTGTCGTCTCTTCCTGCGTCACGCAGGGATTTATCGCGCGCGCCTTTGCGATAAATGCTTTGGCTTCGACGCGGCTCATGCCTGCATCACGCAGGAATGCTTCCACGTCTGCGAGGGACTTCATTTCATCGGGATCAAAGTCCGATTTGAGCGAGCCGAGATTCGCTCGCGCGGACTTGTTCGCCGGACTGATAACCATCGAGATCTCCAGCAGATCGACGCGCGAGAGCGTGCGGATCTTGCCGTCCATGTCTGCGCCACCGGGTTGCACGCGATAGCCGATCGATACGCCGTCGAGCGCGCCGGCCTTCATGTGCTGATAGGTGTCATTGGCCATCGTCGCCCCGGGCGTGAGACGTCCGGTGAACTTGAGGCCGATGTCGTCCTCCTTGAGGTTCGACGCCTTGCCGATCAGGTTGTCCATCCAGTGGTTGAACAGCATCGGGACCTGATCGCGCTTGGCGATCGTTTCCTCGAAGGCGCCGGGCAGCATCATGTCGCCGTAGCTGTCGATGTTGCTGAACACCGATGCGTAGCCCTCGAAGCTACCTTTCGCGGTGCTATCGAACTTGAACTCGACTGTCGACAGAACGCAGCCGTGGTCGGTGTCTCCTGTGAGTTTGCGTGACATGGCGTTACTCCTTGATCGGTGCGTTCGGAACCTTGGCGGCCTGCTGGGTGCTGTTCGCGCTCGCGACTTTCGGCAGGTCCTGAAGGGGCGTGAGATTTAGCTGTACGGTCAGATCGTCGGCGCCCTCGCGCGCGTCGAGGTTTTCCTTGGCGCGTACCTCGTTGCGGGACATCAGTCCGTTCTGGACCATCGTCGAGTAATACGCGGCACGTCCCGCGCTATCTGCGCGTAGCAGGCTGTCGAGATTGAACTCGACATAGATGCGCGGCCGCTCGCTCGGCTTGACGACCCAGCGATTGAGCGACGCCTCGATCCGCTTGACGTAGGGATACAGCGTGAACGTGAGATATCCCTGGCCCATCGTTTCGATGCCGGTCCCGTAAGTCGTCTGTTTCTCGTGGGCGTTGACCATGAACGAAGGGACGCGGAACACGCGACAGATATCGTCGACGCTGAACTGCATCTGTTCCAGCATCTGCGCGTCGGCGGGCGTGATCGTCAGCTGCTGGTACTGCATACCCGCCTCGAGCACGAACAGCCGGGAGCCTGCATCGCCGCCGGCTTCAAGGTCCGCGAAGTTGTTACGCACGGCGGCGCGCTGCTCGGGCTTCAGGACGTGATCGATCATCAGCACGCCCGCGGGCTTGCCGCCCTTGATGTTGAATCGCGTGGCGTTCTCGTTGAGTGCCATCGCGTTCGCGACCGAGCGGCGCGCGTAGCCGAGCGGCGATAGTCCCTTCAGACCGTTACCCATCAATCGCGACTGGACGATCTGCTCGGGCCGGTACGGGATCTTCTCGCCGCCGTACGAGTATTCATAGCCGTACGAACCATCCTTGTTCTCGTTGATCATCATCTGCTGCGACGCCTTCGGCATGAGCGCGATACAGTCGCCCGACGCGTCGCGGATGATGCGGCTATAGCAGTTCCCGTCGATCGCGAGATTCATCGCCCACGACTCCAGCAGTTCGACGTTCGTCATGCGATCGTTCGGCGCGACGTTCAGCACGTAGTTGAGCGGATGGTCCTTTACAACGTTGCGACCGTTCGCGGTCTTTTCGTAGATGTTGACCGACAGTTCCCCGAGCGTTTCAGTGATCAGGCGTATGCAAGCCCAGACCGTCGAGACCTGCAGCGCGGCCTGATCGTTCACGGACACAAACGGCGTACCGGAAGGCGAGTTCATCTGTACGCCTGGAATGTCGGCATTGCCGCCCCAGAACCAGCCGCCGAACCATGTCAGCGCCTGATTGAATGCGCGCGCGACGCCCCACCCAGCGGGATTGGTCAGGCTCACTTCCATCTGGCGTTGCGGCGTGTTGTTGCGGATATCAGCCATAGCGGGTCCTATGCGGGCAAGACCGTGAGCGGGTTGTTCAGGAAGTCATCGAGGTCGGCGCCTGTGTCCTTGACGTGGTACGCGTAGCCGATTGCCATCACGAGCGCGACCGCGCCGTCGATCTTGCCGGTCGATTTGCGCTTGTTCAGGATGCGATTGTTTTTCCCGTCCGCTTCGACGACTGCGCTCGCCACGTTCCACCGCAGGCACGGATTGAACACGACACGCAGACGGCCATCGAGAATTAGCTGCTCGGTCAGTTCGATCGAGCGCGGCATCCACAGACCCGAGTCCATCGCCTTCGTATAGCCCTGGCCGTGCGGGATCAGCGGAATGTTCACGCCCGCTTCGTCGAGCTTGCCGATCAGATAGTCGATGCGCTTCGGGTCGAACGCGATGCCCTCGAAGTCGGCGATCGCCATCAGCGTTTCGATGTTGTCGACGATCGCGCCTTCGTCGATGGCCCGCTTGCCGATCGCGAACACGTAGCCGTTACGCGACCACTCGACGAGGTGCGTTTTCTGCAGTCGGTCGCGCTCGGTCATCGTCTCGGCCGGCGTGAAGATCTGCACGAACGCGTCGCACGTATCGTCCGCGTTGCGGCGCGCGACGGCCAGCGCGGTCAGGTCGCGCGTGCTGGACAGGTCGAGCCCGCCGTGTACCGTCGAGCCGCGGAAGTCTTCGACCGTCAGCGTCGACGACTCGCACGCGCGCCACAGATCGCCGTCGATCCACGGGTTCTCGGCGTCCACCCACTCGCAGAAGTTCAGGCGCCGCACGGTCGATTCAAGCGACGGCATCCCGCGCGCCTGCCGGACCTGTTCGTCGAGGTAGGACTTCTGGATCGTCTGGCCGAGCGACGGATTGACCTTGATCCAGCAGTCCTCGTTTTCGAACGGGTCTTCGCCTTCGTCGAGCGCGCAGACGTAGGCGAAGTACGAGTCGTCCTCAAGCTGCCGCGCGGCGATCTTGCAGCCGTACTCGTGCTTTTCATAGCAGAGCGTCGTGCGGTCGAAGCCGCTGTTGGTGATCATGAAGATCAGCGGCTGGCGACGTCCTTTCTTCCCGGCCTGCATCATGTCGATCACGGTACGGTCCTTGTGCTCGTGGACCTCGTCGATCAGCCCGCAGTGCGGGCGCGGTCCGCTCTGGCCGCTGCTGTCGCTCGCGATCGGCCGGAACCACGAACCCTTCGCGTAATAGGCCAGGTTGTTGCAGCGCTCGCCGCGCCCCGACTTGACCAGCCGCCGGTTCAGTTCGGGCGACAGGTCGACCATCGCGACAGCGTCGCGGAACAGGATCATCGCCTGATCGCGACGCGTGGCGGCTGCGTAGACTTCGGCGCGCATCTCGTCGTCGGCGACGAGCATGTACAGACCGACGCCCGCCGCGAGCGGAGACTTGCCACAACCCTTGCCGCCCTCGACATACGCTTCGCGAAAACGGCGCGTACCGTCCGCGCGCTTCCAGCCGAACAGCGATCCGACGATGAACGCTTCCCACGGCAGCAGCACGAACGGAACGCCCTCGAATTCGCCACCGTTCAGACACAGCACGTCCGCGAAGAAGTTGATCGCGCGCATCGCTGCGACGAGGTCCCACGACAGACCGCGCTCGTGACCGCGCGCGAGGTCATCGACGTGACGCCGGCAGGCGGCGCGCACGTGCGGGCCCGCGACGATCTTTCCTGAGATCACGTCGCGCGCGTACTGTGTCACCGGGTCAGAAGTAGCTTTCTTTCCGGTCGTTCGGGTTCGGGTCATCGGGCATCGCGGATAGTCGTGCGCGTGCGGCAGGACTCATGCCGAACTCGCTCGCGAAGCGGATCGCCATCAGCATCGCGCGGTTAGCCACACCGACCAGCGGGTTCTGTATCGCGTTCCCGTTGCTCGTTTTGATCATCAGCGCGCTCGTCAGCTTGTCGCGCGCTTTCATACGCTGGATCGATTCTTCGGCCTGCATCCAGCGCGAAACACACTGGCAGTACGCCGCGAGCGTGGTCCCGTCGATCGTCGTCAGCATCCCGATCGCGTCAAGCTCGGGCGTGATCCTGTCCCACTCCGCGAGCGCGTACGAGTCCAGATGCGCCGGCGGCTTGGGCACTCCGCGCCGCGGCTTGGGCTCGTTCTTCGGTATGGGCCGATGTCCGCGATTGCCCTCGATGATGCGCAGCGCGGTCGGCTTACGCGGATTCGACATGACGTTCCTCCACGGTGGCGAGCAGCTGGCGAACGTGCGCCGCGATCGCTCGCATGAACAGGGGCGGGACGCTGTTCCCGATCGCCGCCCATCGATCCTGAAAACTCCCACGCAGAACGAAGGAATCGGGAAAGGATCCCAGCCGCTTGAGTTCGGCGATCGTCGCGCGACGGTGCTCGCTCGGATGACACGCCTCGCATACGCCGCCCGCGCCACCGTTGCGCAGGATCGTCGGACTGACCTGATCGAAATCGAGCCGGTGCATGCCGTATAGCTGGCGGTTCGGGTGGTACTTGTCCGCGTACTCGCCGGGACTCATGCGATACAGGATCCGATGCACGAGTCGGCCCGTACCGAAGCGCGCCACGTTCAGTTCTTCGGGCTCGTTGATCACGCCGTGCCACGCCTCGCGCACCGTGACGCCACGCGCGAACAGAGGCTGCGGATGCGAGGGCACGACACCGAGCGCGGCGAGGTCGTTCCTGATCCCGACGAAGATCATTCGCGGCCGTGCCTGCGGGACGCCGTAGTGCGACGCGATCAGAACGCGCGCGCTGACCTGATAGCCCGTCGCCTTCAGTTCACGCAGGATGTCCGCGAAGATCAGCCGCATTTTCCCGATGACCATCCCGCGTACGTTCTCCATGACGAACGCCTTCGGCGCGAACGCTTTCAGCAGCCGTACATATTCGAGGAATAGCTGGTTGCGCTTGTCCTCGAATACGCGCCCGCCCGCGAGCGAGAAGCCCTGACACGGCGGCGACCCGTCGAATACGTCAAGCTCGCCCGGCGCCAGACGCGACAGACGCAGCGCGTCCGCGTCGCTCAGATCCGCGATGTCGCCGAGATGAAGCGGGACGTCTGGAAAGTTCGCCACGAATGACGCTGCCTGTTTCTCGTTCCACTCGACCACGAGCCTTTCCTCGAAGCCCGCCATCGAATAGCCGAGACTCGATCCGCCGCAGCCAGCGAACGTCGATACAACCGTCGGCGCGTCAATGCTTCGAGGCACGAGGTGATCGAGCCACGCTGATTCGAGTCGTTCCGCGTAGGCCATCGCATCACCTCGGGAACTTGTGGCCGCACTGCGGGCACTCGATCATCTTCACGGCGCCCGCCGCGCTCTCGTCGTACTCGACGCCTAGCTCGGGCAGTTCCGCGACGCATAGCGCGTCGATCTCGCCCACCGTGAAGCCCGTCAGCGACAGATCGAACGAGTCGCGCAGATCGGCCAGTTCAGCGCCTAGCATCTCGCGGTCCCACGCCGCGTTCTCTGCGAGCTTGTTGTCGGCGATGACGAACGCGCGGATCTTCCCGTCGCTCCAGCCGCGCGCGACCGTCACAGGCGCTTCGACGAGTCCGAGCTTCAGACCCGCGAGCACGCGGCCGTGTCCGGCGATGATCGTGTCGTCCTCGCTCACGAGGATCGGATGGACCCATCCCCACTCGCGCATCGATGCGGCGATCTGCGCGACCTGCGCGTCGCTATGCAATCGCGCGTTACGCGCGTACGGGACGAGCGACGCCAGCGCTCGACGTTCGACATTCCACGCGGGCCACGGAACGCCTGTGGGCGATTCTGGCTCGCCCGGGACCTGTTCCGGCTCGGCTACGCTCGCGCGCTTCGCGTTGCTGCTACGTGCCACGGTTCGACCCCCAAAGTTACAAATGCGTTTTTGAAAATAAAACAGGACGGGGGGTGCGGGGTGGGACCGGGTCAGAGTTTCGATCCGCCCCTGCCGCCGCGGCTGCGCCCGCGTCGCGCGGATCATCGTCGTCGCGGTGCCTCGATCGCGTTCCACGGATGACGCGAGTCAAGCGGATTGCCGTCCGCGTCGCAGCCAGCGGAGACGCCGCGCTTCTCTTCCCATTGCTTGGTCGAGTCGTGATGCGGCTTGCACAGCGACTGCAGATTCGACGGATCGAGGAACAGACGCAGACTGCCGCGGTGCGGTCGCTTGTGGTCGACGACCGTCGCGTCGGTGAACAGACCCTGTTCGAGGCACGTCACGCAGTGCGGATACTCGCGCAGATGTTCGCGCCGTAGCTTTCGCCATTGCGGCATTGCGTACAGCGCTGACCATTTGCCGGACATTGTTCTGCTCGCTCGATATCTACCCACCACATAGGACGAAGCCCGCAACCGGATCAACCGGCGCGGGCCTCGGTACTACCACTTGGCGCTTCTACGGAGTGACGCGAGCTGGTTGCACGCGCACGGATCTTGTCTGCGGTTATAGATCGGCTGATCGCTTATTGCAAGGGTTACAAGTGGAACGCAATCGTTAGCATTGCCACATATATTGTCCTCTAGTGTCCACGTATATCCGTGCGTATCTTTAGGCATCCTGCTATGTCAGTGACGATAGTCGACAGTCGGCGCGTACTCCTGCTGACGAATGCGTCCTTATCCTTTTTTAGCGAGGCTCAGTTCCGGATCCGGCTGGACGTAAGCCGTCGCGAGCGCGATGCGCGCGTTGCGTGCGATGTCGATCAGCGTGAGCGCGCTCGTACTCGTTTCGCCCATCTCGCCGATCAGACGCAACGCTTCGCGCAGTCGCTCGTTCTCGTATTGCAACGCCTTCAAGTGGGCGTGGTCGTATAGCTGCTGGGTACGTACTCGGGTATTCATGCAAATTCCGTGAGTGGGTCATAGGCTGGATCGAGCGCGAGCGCGAGTTGCTGCGCCTGCAACGACTCGACGACAATCTCGGCGCGCGGATTGATCGCGTCGATACCGTGAAAAACAAACTTCTGGCGAACCTGCCGATCGTTGCGATACACGCCGTGATAGACCAGTTCGCGGCACTCGACGCCCTTGCGGTTGATCGTGCGATAACGATCCTGCATCACGTCGAGGATCACGCTCTCGTCGAGATCCGGCCGTTCTGTCGCGTACCAGATCCGCAGCGTGACGCGCACAGTTCCTTCCATGCGAACGCGCGCCGCGGGCGGGATCTGCTTCAGGGCGTCGCGTTCGTAGTCGCGCGCCTTGTCGCTCTTGATCGACATCGGCCGGGTCTTGAGCGTGCCGTCGACCTTGCTGCGGATCTTGCGCGTAACGATCTCGCGGCTGTTCGCCTTCGATGCAGGTTCGCCCAGGAGCGTGAACGCGACGCGCATGATCAGCCCCACAGCGCCGGGTCGCTGGCGTTGAAACGCAGACGGCACTTCGACAGGCCGCGCTCGGCTTCGACGCGCACCGGGATCAGCCTGATCGCGGTACGCACGAGTCCATCGTCGACGAGCGCGATTGCGTAGTAGCCGATGTTCGCGGGTCTCGCGGGCAGTCGGCATAGTTCGCCCAGGTACGCCAGCAGATCGACATGACGCAGACGTTGCCGGCTACGCCCCATCGATTCGTACACGGTCACGAGATCGGCCGGTACACGCGCCTCGATCAACGTCACGATGTGGCGAAAGATCTGGCCGTGCGTGTCGTGCGAGAAGTGCAGCGGCGTGAGCGACGCGATGTGCCGGATCGAGCCGTTGTCCTGCAAAAGTGCGGACAGGACCAGCATCTCGGCGCGCGTTCTCAGATCGTTCTCGAATTTCATGGCGGTCACTCCTGTTCTTCGGTTGAACACGTTGCAGGTGCAACGCAGTCTTCGTCATCACTTCCCGGTTCGCGCGAGCGCTCGATGCGGCCGTGCGTGAGGTTGTAGTTCTCGATCGCTTCCTTCGCGAACGCGATCTGGTGCGCCGTGATGTGCTCGCCATCGCTCGCGCGCTGCAGTAGCCGATACGCCCAGCGGATACCGCCGCCGGCCGGTGCGCCGTGCTGGCGTAGCAGGCCGTTCGCCGTCTCGCGGATCTTCGCCAGCTGCTCGCGCGCGACTTCCGGCGACGAGCGTCGATCGTCGGTCAGCGCTGCGACGTTCGGCGTGTACATCGCTGGCTGCGGCCGGCAAAGATCGATGAAGCGCGGGAGCGTCGGCGGATGCTGCTCGTGGAACAGAGCAGCTACGCCACGCTTCAGGCCTTCGTCGGTAACGTTCGCGAGACCTTCGCGCCACGTCGCCTTGATCTCGACGATCTCGCCACCGCGCCACATGTCGTGAAAGCGCGAGCCGTAGATCGACTCCATGCGCGCGAACAGGCGCTCGATCCAAGGCTCAGGAATGGCGCGGATCATGGCCGATCTCCTGCATCGCAACGTCGATCACATCGCCACCAGCAGCTTCGCGCGCTCGACGCGCACGACCCGTTAGCTCGTCGCCCGCTCGCTTGCGATCCTTCGCACGTTCATCGAATACGGGCGCATGTCCGTTCACGCGTTGCCCGGTTCCGCGATGTCCTTCGCGTTGCCAGCGTTCGAGGATCGAGCACACGTAGGCCGCAGCGATCGCTTCGTCGGGATGCGCAGCATGCGCTTCCTCGCACGCGTCGGTGACGATCTCGGGCGTTACGCCTGCATCGGCCAGGGCGATGATCCGCGGATTCGATGGCGTCGCGCCGCGGACTTTCGCCTTGCGCATCGCCAGCGTGATCGACGCGGGGCCGGTTGGCGTGTGTGTGTCGGGCGCTTGTTCGTGCGCTCGCGCGGGTTTACCACTACCCACACTAGAACCCTTGGTTTTTAAAGAAGGCATAGAAGGCATAGAAGACAAAGAAGACAAAGAAGACAAAGAAGACAAAGAAGACATAGACGGGCTGAGCATGTCCTCGGCGTTGTCTCGACCATGTCCGTTCATTGCCTCGACATCGCCTTGACCGTGTCTAGGCTTTGCGTGGGTATGGCCGTGACCGTGCCTAGATTTTTCCTTCGTCGGTTCGGGAATCTTGCTCGCGACTTCGCGCGGATGCGGATGCTGGTGCGTTGTCCACTTCACGATCGAGATATACCGGCCGTCCTCGACGTGATAGCGGCGGATCAGACCGGCATCGTCGAGCAGCGTCAGCAGATCGTCGACGACCTCGGGCGTCACGTCGTTTTCGAAGCCGAACAGATAGCCCTTGATCATGCCTGGACGATCTTCGAGCCGGCCCGCTTTGTCGGCGAGACACCACAGGCCGGCGAACAGCAGGCGCGCATGCGGGAGCATGTAGCCGAGCGATTCGTTCCGGAAAAATTCGTACTTCAAGGTCCGTGCGCGTGGCATGTCGGTTCTCCCGATCACGCTGCGCATTCTGTTTCGCCCTGGCGCGCGCGTTCGCGTTCACGCTGGCGCTCGATCTTGCGTTCCTGCTTCCGATTCTGTTCGCGCCTGCGCTCGCTCTCGGCGATCGTATCGATGATCCATGCATCGATCTCTGACTCGCGCCACGCGACGGTGGTCTTGCCGATCTTGATCGACTGCGGGAACGTCGCTTCGGCCATCCGCATGTAGATCGTTTGTTTGATCAGACCGGTCCGCGCCATGACTTCGGGCAAACGCATGAAGCGTTCTTTCGCCGGTATATCGATTTGACGCAGTCCCATTTTTTTTACCTCGCTCAACCAGAATTAACGGGCAATCGAGAACGAACGGTAGGCGCTAAAAATCGGAATCGCAATGGGCCGGAATTGGTGCGAATCGGATTAACTGCCTTAGTTTCAAGCAGTGCAATTGAGAAAGCATCGCGTTTAATGTCCGTGTATGTCTTCGGATGTCCTCGCGTATCCACGCTCGTTTTTCCAGGATTTTTTGTGCGCTGCGCAACGACCAGGGAAAGTCCCTATGAATTTTTCTGGTCGGTAACTTTGGTGCGTCGCAAAAATATCATCAGGGGAAATCCCTGATCAGTGTCCACGCTTGTCCTGTAATGCGGGCCGGTACACCAAAGCGTTTGCGGCAAATTGTCAAATCCCCTGCCGATTTGACAGGCTTCCGACAGAAGAGGCGGCAATTCGTGTCCGAACATTCGTAGTAACCCGCTTGTCGGATCTTCCCGGTTTGTGCGTTGCATCGTTGATTGCGTCGTCCCCTGTCCCCAAAAAAATCGTGATTGAAATCCGCTAAAAGGCAATCTAGGATCAATCTTCATCCGGTATCCATGTCCTTTATTGCTCATTGACGTCTGTTTAAGTCTTCGGACGTAAAGACTTATGTATCGCCGGATATAACGACCAATATGTGAGACAGAAAGGGCTGCGCGAATAACCGAGGATCGTCACCGGGACCCGTATCAATCACGGTCCCGCGTCCGTCATTTCCCGAGCCGGCATTCGTCGACGACGACTAGATCGCGCTCGTCCCGTAGTACCTCACAACCTGATCGATCCGATCGCGAACGCGCGAGGTCCGACTATGGCTATTCGATTCGAAAAACGTTGCTCTGCGATGTCATGGCGTCACGTACTGCGTGACATCCCGCGTCCGCTTCGTCGACGCTGGCTCGCGATGCGTCTGCAGTTCGACACGCCGCGCGTTGATATCTCGTCGGCGTGGCTGCCGAAGCAGGTACAGCGGAACGTGCGGTACTAACAGCAGGAGCGACGGCACAGGCACATCGCCGTTTGCGCCTCGTTATGGATTCTGTAGCGGAGGTAGAAATGGGTTCACGCGATGAATGGCTGGCAGAACGAAGGAAAGGCGTCGGCGGCTCGGACGCCGCGGCGGCGCTCGGGCAGTCGCGACACAAAACGATGTTTGCGCTGTATCAGGAGAAAACAGACGACACGTTCGACGCGCTCGTGCTGCCTGATCAGGCGGAACGTATGCGCTTCGGCCAGCGTATGGAACAGGTCATCGCCGACGAGTACGCGCAACGCTACGGCGTGAAGCTGCGCCGGCACAACCGGCTCGCGTATCACCCGAAGTACGGGCACATGCTGGCGAACTACGACCGCACGATCGACGGCAGGCGCGAAGGACTCGAAGCGAAGAACGTCGATGCGCTGTCGTATCGCTTCGGCGAATGGGGCGAGCCGGGTTCCGACGAGATCCCGCCGGAATACATGCTCCAGTGCGCGCACTATCTGGCCGTCTCGGGCTATGACGTGTGGCATCTCGCGGCCTGTATCGGTGGTAACCGCCTCGAGGTTTATCACGTCGAGCGCGACGCCGAGATGATCGACCTGATCGAACAGGGTGAAGCGGACTTCTGGGCCTACGTCGAGCGTCGCGAAGCGCCGACGCTCGACTATCGCCATCCGAGCGCGATCCCGCTGCTACGGCGGATGTATCCGAGCACGAACGGCGAAACGGTCACGCTGCCGGCCGAAGCCGAAGCGCTGCACTACGCGCGCCTCGACTTTGCCGAACAGAGCCAGCTATTCGAGAACGGCGCGGACGCAGCGAAGGCCAGAATCCTGCACCTGATGGGCGAAGCGTCGGTCGGTCTGCTGCCGAACGGCGGCGGCTACACGCGCAGGATCATCGAGCGCAAGGCGTACGAAGTGGGAGCGATGAAGTATGTCGACTTCCGGTTTTCAGCGAAGAAAGGAGCCACGCAATGAGTGACGTTATCGCAGCGAATCCGTTCGATAGCCAGCCATCGCAACCGGCGGCCGCCGGCGCGTTGATCGCGATCGAGCAGTCGAAGGCCATCGCCGAGGTCCAGGCGGCGCTGATGTACGCGCGGGCGCAGCCGCGGGACCCGCGTCGCGCGATGGACAAGATCCTTCAGGACTGTATGCGCCCGGGACTGGCCGAGGAAGCGACGTACCAGTACTCGCGCGGCGGGAACGATATCAGCGGGCCGTCGATCCGGCTGGCGGAGACGCTCGCGAAGCGCTGGGGAAATATGGAAGCGGGCGTCAAGGAGCTCTCACGGCGCGATGGCGTGTCGGAGTGTCTGGCGTATGCCTGGGACTACGAGACGAACTATCGCGACGTGCGCACGTTCACGGTGCGCCACTGGCGCGACACGAAACAGGGCGGCTATGCGTTGCGCGACGAGCGCGACATCTACGAATTGATCGCGAACTACGGCGCGCGCCGCAAGCGCGCCTGCATCCTCGCGCTGATCGATGGCGATGTCGTCGAGACGGCCGTGCGCCAGTGCGAGGCAACGCTCGCGACAAAGGTCGAGGTGAACGACGAACTGATCGCGCAGATGATCGAGCGCTTCGCAACGTTCGGCGTGACGAAAGAGATGATCGAGAAGCGTATCCAGCGTCATATGTCGGCGCTCACGCCCGCGCTCGCGGTCTCGCTCAAGCGAATTTACAACTCGCTGCGCGATGGCATGTCGACGCCGGCCGAGTGGTTCGAAGTCGGCGACGATCCCGCGGCGAACGTCGCGCAGCCGGCCGGCGGCGGCTCGCGCGCCGAGACGGTCAAGTCCCGCATGAAAGCGAAGAAGGGAGCGAAAGCCGCCGCCGCGAGCGAGGGATCAGTCGCGCCGCAGTACACGTACGCGGACGTCGCCGACCGGCTGAAGACCGCGAAAACGAAGGACGAGCTCGACGCCGCGGCGGATCTGGTCAAGTCCGTGATCGGCGACGAAGCGCTGCGTACTGAACTGGGCGAGTTGTACTCGACGCTCGCGGCCGACTTCGAGAAGGGAGACGCATGATGACGCTATACGCTACGCGCGCCGAGATCGAAGAAGCGTTCGGATCCGCGATCGATGACGAGTCGAGCGAGATGATCGACGATCTCATGTACCAGCTTTTCTCGAAGGTCGTCTGCGCGTCCTTCGATAGCCCGCGCGCCGATCAGTGCATCGATTCGTTCGCGCTGCGAGACATCGTGCTGCGCATGGTCGCGCCTACGGATCTGTTCGCCCGCGCGAGCGTGACGATCGATCCAGACTCCGCGCTCGGTGAGTTCGTGCATGGCCTGATCGGTCTTGGCGAGTGCATCGTCGAGGCGCGCATCGCGCATATGTTCGGCGTGTCGCGCGCGGTGGCGAGTAGCACGCTGCTCGACCATCTCCAGCGGCTGGCACCGGCCGGCACGATCGAGGAACGTACGCAGCGCTTCGCGTGTCTGCTCGCGTACGAAGCCCGCGAGCCCATCGCAGGAGTCCAGCCGTGAACAGAATCCACTGCCGGGTATGCGACAAGCCGATCGACGATCAGACGGCGATCGCCTCGGTCCCGCACGTTCCGCACGATGGCGATGTCGGGATCTGTCTGTACTGCCGCACGTGGTCGGTCTACGAAGGCGGCGAACTGCGCGAACCGACGCCCGACGAACAGGACTGGATCGACACCAATCCGGACTGCGCGGATGCGGCTCGCGTCGCGATCATGTTCAACCTCTTGAGGGCGCTGCAATGAAAACGATGGAAGACCGCTGGACCGAATTCGCCGTGCAATGCATCTCGCCGAACGCGCCGGCCATCCAGTTTCAGGTGATGCGCATCGCGTTCTATGCCGGATTCAAGGCGATGCTCGACGTCGACGAAGAACTCACGCGCCTGACAGACGAAGCCGCGATCCTCACGCTTGAGCGCTTCTATCGCGAATCACGCAACTTTATCGCCTCGATCAAGGAGTAGGACCATGCTGGAATTTAGCAAAGTGCCGGTGAAGATCCTGCATCTGAACATCAGGACGGAACTGCATGGCGACGAGGAAAAAACGGCCGTCGACATCAAGCTCGGCTTTGACCTGCCGAACCACGCGCTCGACCAGTTGAGTCCGACGCTTCGACCGTCGCTGTACACGGCATCGGACGATCCTGATCTGCTCGGGCCGGACGCCGAGCACATGACTCACGTGAAGAACCCGCAGCTGGGCACGCTGCATTGGGCGGGCGAATTCGCGCCGGTTGGCCTGCATCTGCACACGGGCAACGGTCGCGGCACGAAGGGCGATCTGCTGTTCACTGACGCGACCTTCGGCAAACTCGCGATACTCGTCAAGGAGGGCGGGACGTGCTCGTGCATGGCGCGCGCGCAAGTCCTGCCGAACCCCGACGAGACGGCGAAGCTCGTCGGCCTGCTCAAGCACGAGATCCCGGCGTCGCTGAACTCGAGCGACGCGGTCGACGTCAAGGCCGAGAAGCCGGACGACGACGATGAATGAGCCGCCGCGTATCCCGCGACCGCTTGCGCCGGGAGGGCTGATCGTCGTCACCATGATCGTGCTGATGGCGATCGCCCTGTTCGCGCTGGTGATGGCGGGCGCGAGCGCGGGCGTTATCTGGCTCGTTCGCTGGATCGCGGCGGCGGGAAGCTGTCTTTAAGGGAGGGACGTCCAATGTCATCTCGGAACGCCAAGCGGCGCGCGAAGTTCAGGGCGCCGGACGTCGTACCCGAAGCTGTCGTTGTCGACGAGTGGGTGCCGGACTACGGTCGCGAGTGCGAAAACTGCGGACAGACGCCGTGTGTAACGGGCGTACTCGACGGAAAGGTCGTGTACGCGGGCTCGATGTGTGGCGTCTGCACATGGGGTGAGGCCGCATGCATCGATCCGGCGAACTGGTAGCGCCAGAGCAGCGCGCGCAGCGAACGCGCTGTCGCTGCTGCGGCCAGGTATTCAGCGACGCGAACGTATTCAGCGATGCGGGCTGGATCGAGACGCGCATCAGCGGTCTGTGCGAGGTCTGTTTCGATACGATCGCGGATCTTATCGAGATTGAAAATCTGAGAGGGGGTCACGATGGTGGATAGCCCGGCAATAAGTGAACCTATCGCGTCGCTGTCGATTAACGAGTTCTGTGAGCGATACGGGTTTGCGCGGTCGCATTACTACGTCCTGCGAGCCAGAGGCGAGGGGCCGGCGGAAGTTGTCGTCGGTACGCGCAAGGTCCGCATCACACTCGTCGCCGTCGACGAGTGGGAGAAGTCGCACACGCGTGCGCGTACGAGTACGAGCGCGCCGCCAGTAGCAGAACAGCCGGTCGCGCAGCAGCGGTCCGAGCCCGTCAAGGCCGCCGCGGCAAGGACGAAAAAAAAGCCCGTCAAATGACGGGCGTCCGATCCGGCAACAAGGCCCTCAACGCGCGGGCCTTTTCGTTTATGCGGCCTGTACGCTGTCGTCGTCGGTCTCTGTACGCGGACGATCGAGCAGCGCGATCGCTTCCGCGAGTTTCGACTCGCGCGCCTTCATGTATCGCTGCGTCATGCGGCTGTCTTTGTGACCGAGCAACTTCTGGACGTGATACTGCGCCGCGCCTTCGTTGATCAGACGCGTGGCCGTGTGATGCCGTGTATCCATGAACCGGAAGTCTTTGATCTGCGCTTCGGTCAAGATCTTCGTCCAGTCGCGTACGGCGCGCACAGGCTCGCCCAGTTCGTTCGTGAAGATGAATTCGAACCGTTTGAACGTCTGATCGCGCCACGCCTTCAGGATCGCGAACGCTTCGGCGTTCAGCGGTATCACGCGCGAGCGCTTGACCTTGGTCGTCCACGGCTCGACGGTGAACGTTTTCGCTTTCCAGTCGATCGCGGTCCAGCGCGCGCGCATCAGTTCAGAACGACGAAGGCCGGTATTGAGCGCGAACAGAACCGCCGGCTTGACGTAGTCGGCGAACGTCCGATGCCTGCTCGACAGATCCGCCAGCCGGCGGCCGTCTGTGCCTGTTTCGCGGATACGCGCATCGCGCGCGTCGAGCACGGCGCGCAGTCGCTGTTCTTCGTCGGCGGTCAGTTCGCGGCCGTGCTCGTCATCTTCTGCGTCGACCTTGGAACGCAGACGCGCGCACGGATTCGCGGTCACGATCTCGTGCTCAACGGCGTGCGTGAACAGGCCGCCGATCGATCCGAGCACGCGGTTGATACCTGTCGGCTTGCAGCCGTCCGCGAGACGTTTCTCGATCCATTTTTTCATCATCGGACGCGAGACTTCGTCGAGCCGCCTGTTCATCAGATCGGCGAAGTCTCGGCGGATATGTTTCAGATTCGCCTCGGGCGTCTCGCTTTTGGTCGTACCGAGCCAGAACGTCCGATAGTCGCCATCGAGATAGTCGCCGACGGTCGGCATCCCGACGTTCTTGGCGTCTGCTACGCGTCGCTCGTGCTTTGCGACGCGCGCCGGCGTTGTGTCGGCCTTGTGATCGGTGCGCGAGATAAAGGCGCGGATCGCGTCGCGCGCTTCGTCGACGGTCATCGGCGGTCGGCCGATCGTGATTTTCTGCTGGCCGTCCGGCGCGGTCCAGCGATACAGAAACGACAGCGTTCCGTTTGCGCGGATGCGTACGCCGAAGCCGGTCAGCTGGTCGTCGTATACTTCGCGCAGCGCCGGCGGCTGGCCGCCGGCTTTGATCGTCGCTTCGCGCTCGCGTTCGAGCCGTCTGAGCAGTTCTCTGTTGATTCGTTCTTTTGCCATTTTGTCAAGTCCGTCCGATTGTCAGATCGCGGAGACTTCGCAGTCTCCAGTTTTCTTCAGCCGAGACTAATTCGAGACTAGTTCAGCCGAAGACATAGCGAGATACGACAGGACATGCTGAGACATAAGACTTTGATTTCATTAGCAAAAGAATACACCAGACAACATCAAAGGATGGTCTGGCAGCCCCGCACAGGGGCAACGCTAATAGACCGATAAGACAACAAGGAGAGGCCAACCAAGCCAGAACAACGAAAAAACAGGCCCCGCCAAGGCCCCTCCGTAATAAGAACTTCTCATGACTGTCACGCCGAAGTCACGCGCACCCGGCCCAATACGGGCACCGCCACTCGACGCGTGAGCCATGGACCCCAATACGTCCGCGACTTCCCTGTTTCGTCAAACCGGACCGAGCGTCGACCCCGTCGCGTTCCGGCCCGCTCCGGGTTCTACTCAACACGGCCTGCCGCTGCCCGCGACGCCATCACTCGATGCCCATGCCGATCATCCCGATGACGGCCACGACGATCCGCATCGCTATCGCACGATCTGGCTCTCGGATATCCATCTCGGCTCGAGCGGCTGCCAGGCGGGATATCTGCTCGACTTCCTGCGCCACAACGAATCGGAGTACCTGTACCTCGTCGGCGACATCATCGACGGCTGGCAGTTGAAGAAAGGCTGGTACTGGCCGCAGGCGCACAACGACGTCGTGCAGAAAGTGCTGCGCAAAGCGCGCAAAGGCACTCAGGTCATCTACGTGCCCGGCAATCACGACGAAGCCGCGCGCCAGTTCTGCGACCTCGCGTTCGGCGACATCCACGTACGCGGCGAAGCGTTCCACACGACGCTCGCCGGCAAGCGGCTGTGGATCGTGCACGGCGATCTGTTCGACGGCGTGATCCAGCACGCGAAATGGCTCGCCTATCTCGGCGACACGCTGTACACGATGATCCTCGTGCTGAACCGCTGGTTCAACCGCATTCGCAGCAAGCTCGGATTTCCGTACTGGTCGCTGTCGCAATACCTGAAGCATCAGGTCAAGAACGCGGTCAACTTCATCTCGTCGTTCGAACGCGTAATGACCGACGAAGCGCGTCGCCGCGGCTGCGACGGCGTCGTCTGCGGCCACATCCACAAGGCCGAGATGCGCGAGATCGATGGCGTGCTCTATTGCAACGATGGCGATTGGGTCGAGAGTCTGTCGGCGCTCGTCGAGACTTATGAAGGCGAGCTCAAGGTGATCTTCTGGACTGCGCTGCGCGCGCCCCAGGCGGGCACGCAAAAAGCCCGCGCCACTGCCTGAGCACTTCCACTCTCCACTTCCACAGGGCCCGCAGCGATGAACAACGCGATGAAGATCATGATCGTCACCGACGCATGGGAGCCGCAGGTCAACGGTGTCGTACGCACGCTGAAGAACACCCGGCGCGAACTCACCGCGCTCGGCCATCAGGTCGATCTGCTGACGCCGCTCGAATTCCGCACCATCCCGTGCCCGACTTACCCGGAGATACGCCTGTCGTTGCTGCCGCGCCGCCGGCTGCGCGAGCGCATCGACCGTTTCGCGCCCGACGCGTTGCACATCGCGACCGAAGGTCCGCTGGGCATGGCCGCGCGCGCGTATGCGCTCGAACACAAGCTGCCGTTCACGACCGCGTATCACACGCGCTTTCCCGAGTACGTGCAGGCGCGCTTTCGCATTCCGCTCGCGGCGACCTACAGGTTTCTGCACTGGTTCCACAAGCCGTCGCTCGCGGTAATGGCGCCGACCCCCGTCGTCAAGCAGGACCTCGAGAAGTTCGGCTTCACGAACGTCGTGCTGTGGACGCGCGGCGTCGATCTCGAAATCTTCCGTCCGATGGACTCGAAGGTGCTCAACACCGCGCGGCCGATCTTCCTGTACGTGGGACGCGTGGCGGTCGAGAAGAACGTCGAGGCATTCTTGCAGCTCGACCTGCCCGGCTCGAAGTGGGTCGCGGGCGAAGGTCCGGCGCTCGCCGAACTGAAGTCGCGCTATCCGCAGGTCAACTATCTGGGCGTGCTGTCGCAGGCCGAACTCGCGAAGGTCTACGCGGCCGCCGACGTCTTCGTGTTTCCGAGCCGCACCGACACGTTCGGACTCGTGCTGCTCGAAGCGCTCGCATGCGGCACGCCGGTGGCCGCATATCCGGTCACCGGCCCGATCGACGTGCTCGGCGACGGCGGCGCCGGTGCAATGCACGAGGATCTGCGCGAAGCGTGTCTGGAGGCACTGAAGATCGATCGGTTGCATGCGCGCGCATGGGCCGAGCGCTTCTCGTGGGCAGCGGCGTCCGCACAATTCGCCGCGCATCTGAAGCCGCTGCGCGAGACGGCGTATCGTGAGGAAAGCGCCGCTGCGTGATGCGGCGCGCGGAGCCATCCATGCGAAGCAGTCGATCCAGCGCCGAAGGCGCGTCGAACGGCGCACTGCGCGCCGTCGAGTCCACCCGCGACACCACCAGCATCGAACCGTTCGACGACGTACGCGAGCCGGTTATGACCGGGCATGCGGATACCGTGCATCGGGTGAACGGCGCGAGGACCATGACCGGCGGCGCCAGCGTCGCGGGTGGCGTGCAACCTGACGCCACCCACGACACGACTCGCGACTCGAGCCACGACGCCCCCAACGAACCGCTCAGCCCCGACGACCCGCTCGCCCCGCTGCCCTTCAACCCCTACAAAGGCAACCGCGGCCTCACGCGCGCATGGCACGCGATGAAAAACTCGCTGGCCGGTTTTCGCGTTGCGATTCGCGAGGAAAGCGCGTTTCGTCAGGAACTCACGTTGGCCGCGATCCTGATTCCGTGCGGCCTCGTGGTGCCGGTCGATCCCGTGTCGCGCGTGTTGCTGCTCGGCTCGGTGCTGCTCGTGCTGATCGTCGAGCTGCTCAACTCGAGCGTCGAAGCGGCAATCGACCGGATCTCGCTCGAACGTCACGAGTTGTCGCGTCGCGCGAAGGATCTCGGCAGTGCGGCCGTGATGGTCGCGCTCGGCATGTGTGTGATGACGTGGGGAGTCATCGTCGGGCCGCTGGTCGTCGGCTGGGTTCGCGCGTGGCTTTGAGGTTCGATGCGGGTTGAAGCGCACGCTTCGCCACGCCCCCCAGGATGAAAATCCGCGCAGGCGGTTGGGTATTAGAACGCTCGGTTTATAATCGTTTAACAGTCTCACAGGAAAGCGCTCGCGCAAACGGATCCGCGCCTCGCCTCATCCTGCCCTTTCGGGGGGCCCGCCGCGTGTCGGCGGGTTCGGGAGAGCTCAATATACCAACCGCATCCGGGTGGAACACGCAGCAGCGGCACGCCGCCACGCGCCCAGCCCGGCATAACCAGGGCCGGACGACATGGAAGCCAAACCTCCCCGCCGCACGCGCGAACGGATTCTCGAACTGTCGTTGAAGCTGTTCAACGAAATCGGCGAGCCGAACGTCACGACGACGACGATCGCCGAGGAAATGGAAATCAGCCCAGGCAACCTGTACTACCACTTCCGCAACAAAGACGACATCATCAACAGCATCTTCAGCCAGTTCGAGCAGGAGATCGAGAAGCGTCTGCGTTTCCCCGACGACCATCGCGCGACCATCGACGAGATGTGGTCGTATCTGCAGTACATGGTCGATTTCACGTGGCGCTACCGCTTCCTGTACCGCGACCTGAACGACCTGCTCGCGCGCAACCGCACGCTCGAGACGCACTTCAAGCAGATCATCAGCCATAAGGTGCGCTTCGCGAGCCAGTTCTGCGAACAGCTCGTCGCCGACGGCGAAATGGTCGCGACGCCGCAGGAAATGCAGGTGATCGCGACCAACGTCGGCGTGATCGGCACGTACTGGCTGTCATATCAGTTCGTGATGAATCCGCGCAAATACAACGAGCAGGAAGCGATCCGCGAAGAGCTGCATCAGGTCAGCGTGCAGATCGTCTCGCTGATGGCGCCCTACCTGCGCGGCCGCTCGCGTCAGCTGTTCGACGACCTCGTATCGGGCACGCTGCCCAAGCGCGAGTTCTACGACTACCTGCCGCCGCGTGAAGGCGCCGCGCCTCGCAACGAATCGAAGGACAGTTGAGCATGAAGTCGATGTGTGTCTATTGCGGCTCCTCGATGGGAGCCAAACCGTTGTATGCGCAGGCGGCGCGCGCGTTCGGCCGTGCGCTGGTCGAGGCCGATCTCGCGCTCGTCTATGGCGGCGGCAAGGTGGGGCTGATGGGCGTGATCGCCGATACCGTGATGGCCGAAGGCGGCCGCGCTATCGGCGTGATTCCCGAGCTGCTCGTCAGCAAGGAAGTGGGGCATAACGGCCTGACCGAACTGCACGTGGTGCCGGACATGCATCATCGCAAGAAGATGATGGCCGAGCTGTCCGATGCGTTCGTCGCGATGCCCGGCGGCGCGGGCACGCTCGAGGAGCTGTTCGAGGTCTTCACGTGGGCGCAGCTCGGCTACCACGGCAAACCGGTTGCACTCCTGAACACCGACGGCTTCTACGCGCCGCTGATCGACCTGCTTCAGCACACCGTCGACGAAGGCTTCATGCGCAAGACCTATCTCGACATGCTGCAGATCGACGCCGATCCGCTCGCGTTGATCGGCAAGCTGCAACGCTACGCGCCGCCCGCGCGCGACAAATGGGCGGCGGTCCAAAGCGACGCGATCTGAATCCCGGGTCCGCCGAACCCGAGCGAAGCGCGCCGCGCACGCACCACCCCAACGACGAGATTGCGATGACGAAAGCTGTTCTGATCACCGGCGGCAGCCGCGGCATTGGCCGTGCCACCGCGCGTCTGCTTGGCGCGCGCGGCTGGTGCGTCGGCGTGAACTACGTGCGTGACCTCGCCGCCGCGCAGCAGACGGTCGCAGAGGTCGAACACGCGGGCGGCCGCGCGGTGCCGATCGCCGGCGATGTCGCGAACGAAGCCGACGTGACCGGTATGTTCGATACGCTGCAGCAATCCTTCGGCCGCATCGATGCGCTCGTCAACAACGCGGGCATCGTCGCGCCGTCGAGCCAGCTCGCCGATATGGACTTCGCGCGTCTGAAACGCGTGTTCGACGTCAACGTGCTCGGCGCCTATCTGTGCGCACGGGAAGCGGCACGGCGCATGTCGACCCAGCGCGGCGGCGCGGGCGGCGCGATCGTCAATGTTTCGTCGGCGGCGGCGCGGCTCGGTTCGCCGAACGAATACGTCGACTATGCGGGGTCGAAAGGCGCAATCGACACGATGACGCTCGGCCTCGCGAAAGAGCTCGGCCCGCAGGGCGTGCGCGTGAACGCGGTGCGTCCGGGCCTGATCGACACCGAGATCCATGCGAGCGGCGGCAAGCCCGAGCGCGCCGCGCAACTGGGCGCGACCACGCCGCTCGGCCGCCCCGGCCGCGCCGACGAAGTCGCCGAGGCCATCGTGTGGCTGCTCAGCGACGCGTCGTCGTACGTGACGGGCGCGCTGTTCGACGTCGCCGGCGGCCGCTGAGCGAACGCCGCACGCAACGCGGCGCAAGCCTTAAACACTTGGCGCGGTCCACTACGGCCGCGCCTTTCCAGCCCGCTCCCCCTCTCCTCTTTCCCCATGAACCCTGGTCGATTTCTCATGAAACCGGCACAGTCGCGCATCGAATGCGCGCGCGTTCGTTCGTGTGTAATCTTCAGTAATAATGCGGCGCTACAATTGACCAGATCGTATGCATCTGCAGGCGACGTAAGCAAAGCATAAGTACGAGGCCAACGCCGCCGCGTACGCTGACCAGAGACTTCCATGCAACACAAGCAGTCCACGCGCTGGCGCGCGCACAGTGCCAACGCGACGGCCCCGACCTCGGCCGCTCCAGCAGGTGACGCGCACGAGGCTTCGCTTTCCGCCGGCACCGCGCACCCGTTTGCCGGCGCGCAGAGCCAGCCGGCGGCCGGGGACCCCGCGGCTTCGGCCGCAGCGGTATACAGCGCCGACACCGCCCATCCATCGGGCTCCGCCGTTTCTGCCGACCGCGCAACGCGCGGCCTGCAGCGTTGGCGCGCGCTCGCGGCGATCCGCCCGCTGCTGTGGCTGGTCGCGCTGGCGATCCTGTGCGCGTGGCTCGCCCCCGGCATTCTCGGCCACGAACCGTGGAAGCAGGACGAAACCTACACATTCGGCATCGTCCAGCACATGCTCGATACCGGCGACCTCGTCGTGCCGACCAATGCCGGCCAGCCCTTCGTCGAAAAGCCGCCGATCTACGATTGGGTCGCCACGGGCCTCGCGTGGATGTTCGGCCGCTATCTGCCGCTGCACGATGCGGCACGGCTCGCGAGTGCGCTGTTCGCGGGCCTGACGGTGTATTACACCGCGCGGGTCGCGCGTCGCGCGGTCGCTGCGTCGAGCTGGTTCGACCTGCGCGTGATCGGCACGCTCGCGCTGTTCGGCGGCACGCTCGTCGTCGTCAAGCACGTGCACGACATGATGACCGACGTCGCGCTGATGGCCGGCGCCGCGCTCGGCTTTTGCGGACTGTTCGAACTCGTACTCGTGCATCTGCGTGACGACCCGCGCGCCGCGTCGTATTTACCGATGCACTCGCAAGCCGCCCGGCAGACCGAACCGCTCGATGCCCGCGGGCGGCGTCACGCGATCATCAGCGGCGCGGCGATGTTCGGCGCGGGCGTCGGCGTGTCGCTGCTCGCCAAGGGGCTGTTCGTACCGCTCGTGTTCGGCGCCACCACCTGCGCGGCGCTGCTGCTCTATCCCGCATGCCGCAGCCGCGGCTTCGCCGGCGCGCTCGGCCTCGCCGCGCTCGTCTCCGCGCCGTTCGCGCTGATCTGGCCGATCTGCTTCTACCTGCGCTCAGAGGCTCTCTTCAAGGTGTGGCTGTGGGATAACAACGTCGGGCGTTTCTTCGGTTTTTCGGTCGCCGAGCTCGGCTCCGAAAACGAGAGCCACCTGTTCGTACTGCGCACCGTGGTGAGCGTCGGCTTTCCGGTCGTACCGCTCGCGCTGGCCGCGCTCGCCGGTGGCGCATGGCGGCGCTGGCGCGATCCGCGCGTCGCGTTGCCGGTGCTGTTCGCGGGTATCGGTTTCGCGGTGCTGCAAAGCTCGGCGACGGTTCGCGAGCTATACATCCTGCCGTTCATCGCGCCGCTCGCGCTGGTCGCGATGCAGGGCGTCGAACGTTTGCCGGCGCGCCTGCATACCGGCTGGGATATGACTAGCCGAGTGCTGTTCGGCAGCGCGGCCGCGCTCGTGTGGCTCGTCTGGTCGATCATGACGACCCCCGCGAGCACGCATGCGTCGCTGCATCTGCTCGGCCGCTGGCTGCCGCTCGACTGGGTGCTGCCGATTTCGCCCGCGCTGATCGTCGGCGCGCTGCTGCTGACGATCGGCTGGCTGTGGCTGCTGCCGTCGTTCAAGTACGCGGGCAAATGGCGCGGCGCGCTCAGCTGGTGCGCGGGCGCGATGCTCGTCTGGGGGCTCGTCAGCACGCTGTTGTTGCCGTGGCTCGACTACGCGAAAAGCTACCGCTCGGTGTTCCGGGACCTCGGCGCGAAGATGGATATCGAATGGAACGACGGCGACTGCATGGCAAGCGCCGGACTCGGCGAATCCGAAGCGCCGATGCTCTTCTACTACACGGGCATCGTGCATCAGCCGAGCGAAGATCCGCGCACGACCGCCTGCACCTGGCTGATCGAGGAAAGCCGCCGCGACAACGCGCGGCCGCCGGCCGGCGAATGGCGGCTGTTCTGGTCCGGTGCGCGACCGGGCGATTCGGATGAGCTGTTGCGCGTCTTCGTGCGCACGCCGATGGCGGGCAAGCTGCACGGCGACGAATAGAGCCGCGCAACGCGTCGCGCCGGCCGAGTGTCTCGCGCGCGCGTCCGCGTCGAGTCAGAACGACGAACCGGGCTCGCGCAGGAACGCGATCTCCTCGTCGCTCGATTCACGTCCGAGCAACCCGTTGCGATGTGGAAAGCGGCCAAATCGTTCAATCGCTTTCGCGTGGCGCAGCGCGTACTGATAGTAGCCGTCACCGCCCGGCTCCGCCGCAAGCTGTTTGAACAGACGCAGCGACTCCTGCTGGCTCGCGAGCGTTTCATCGTGCTCGAACGGCAGATACGCGAACGCGCGATGCTGCACGTCCGGCAACAGCCGATCGGCGCCGCTCGCGATGATCCGTTGCGCGGTTTGCAGCGCCTTGCCGTCGGTCGCGAAGGCGCGCGGCGTATTGCGATGGCAGTTGCGGGAAAACTGGTCCAGCACGATGACGAGCGCCAACGCACCCAACGGCGTGCTCTTCCATGCGTCGAGCTCACCCGCGTTCGCCGCATCGATCAGGTTACCGAAACGTTCGCGCAGCATCGTATCGACGGCGTCATCGCGCTTGAACCAGAACTTGCGCTCCGTGCCGCGCTGCGGCGTGCCCGGCGCACCGAACCAGCAGTCGAGAACCTCGCGCGCCCGCGGCGCGAGCGCCGCATAGTCGGCTTCGACCGAGTACGGTGCCGAGGCGGCGTGGTGCGGCGTGTCAGCCATTGCGGTTGCGCATCCAGTCGGCGGTTTCGAAGAACGAGCCGAGCAGGCGCTCGCGCAGCGGTTCCGGCAAGCCGACATCCTCCATCGCCCATGCCATGCACCTCAACCACTGGTCACGCTCGCTCGATGCGATCGCGAACGGCAGATGCCGCGCGCGCAGACGGGGATGGCCAAAGCGGCCGATGTAATGATCGGGACCGCCGAGCCAGCCGCACAAAAACCAGAATAGCTTGTCGCGCGACCCCTCGAGCGACGCCGGATGCAGCGCGCGAATCCCGGCGAAATCCGCCTCGAGATCCATCAGGTCGTAAAACCGGTCGACCAGGTCGCGCACCCGCGACTCGCCGCCCACCAGTTCGAAGGCCGTCGGCTTGTCCGAGGACACTTCGTCGTTCAAATCGCTCATACCCTGCTCAACAGCAAAAAGACATCACCAGGAAAACTCACGCGTCGCGCAGCGACTGCAGCGCCGGCCGCGCCAACACATGCCGTAAACCCAGCCACCCGCCGACACCGGCACACGCGATGCCGGCCGCAATGCCCACCGGCAGCAGCCACGGATCGAAGTCCAGATAAAACTCGAACACGTGCGTGGCCAGCATCGAGCCGACGATCTGCGCGCCGAGCGCCGCCATCAGGCCGGCAAGCGCGCCGACCGCAACGAATTCGGCCACCTGCACCGCCCGCACCTGACGATGCGATGCGCCCAGCGCACGCAGCAGCGCGGATTCTCGCATACGCTCGTCGCGCGTGCCGGCGAGCGCCGCGTATAGCACCAGCACGCCGGCCGCGAGCGTGAAGGCGAACAGGAATTGCACCGCGCCGATCACCTGCTGCAACACGCGCTGCACCTGCGCGAGGATCGGGCCGGTATCGATCGCGGTCAGATTGGGATACGCGGCGATCAGGCCATCGATCGTCGACTGTTTGTCCGCCGGCAGATGGAAGCTCGTGATGAACGTCGCCGGAAAATCCTGCAACGAAACCGGCGGCATCAGCACGAAGAAGTTGACCTTGAAAGAACCCCAGTCGAGCTTGCGCACGCTCGTCACCGGCGCCTCGACAGTCAGCCCCGTCACGTCGAAGCGCAGCACGTCGCCGGGCTTCACGTTGATCAGCTTCGCGAGACCCTGCTCGATCGAGATCTGCGGCTTCGTCGTCTCGCCGAACCAGGTTCCCGCGGCGATCCGGTTGTCGTCGGGCAGTTGCGTCGTGTAGGACAGGTTGAACTCGCGGTCGACCAGTCGCCGCGCATCCTCGCCCTTGAACGAATCCGGATCGACCGCCTTACCGTTGATCGCGACGAGCCGCCCGCGCACCATTGGCGACAGCGCCGCGCCGGCGATGCCGTGCGCGTCCAGATACTGCGTGACCGCGTCGCGCTGATCGGGCTGGATGTCGATGACGAACTCGTTGGGCGCATCGGGCGGGGTCGATTTGCGCCAGCCCTGCACGAGGTCGTTGCGCGTCATCGCGATCAGCAGCAGGCACATCAGGCCGATGCCGAGCGCGGTGATCTGCAGCGCGCTGGTACTGCTGCGCCGCTCGAGCGACGCCAGCGCATAGCGCCAGCCGATGCCCGCATTGACGCGCTCGCTGCGCACCACGCGCGCCGCGCCCCACAACGCGAGCCGCGCGATGCCGGCGAACACCAGCAGCCCGCCCGCGAATCCACCCGCAACGATGCCCCCGAGCTTCAATTCCCCCGCGGCGAGTATCAGCAGCCCCGCGAACAGCACGATGCCGAACGCATAGGCGGCCCACGCCGTGCGTCCCTCCTCGCCCCATTCACGCCGCAGCACGCGCACCGGCGGCACGCGCGTGAGCGGCAACAGCGGCGGCAGCGCGAAGCCGAGCAGCAGCACGAGGCCGGCCGCGATGCCTTCGAGCGCGGGCCACAGCGTCGGCTGCGGCAGCACCACGTCGATCAGGCCGCCGAGCCACATCAGCAGCGCGAGATGCCCGAGATAACCGAGCGCCACGCCGAGCACGCCGCCGAGTACGCCCAGCCCGACGAATTCGAGCGTGAACAGCGCGCGCAGCGCGGCCTGGCTCACGCCGAGACAGCGCATCGCCGCGCAGCCGTCGAGATGCCGGCGCATATAGCGGTGCGCGGCCATCGCGATCGCGACGGCCGCGAGCAGCGCGGTCAACAGCGACACGAGCGTCAGAAAATGGCCCGCGCGATCGAGCGTCTGACGCACCTGCGGCTGGCCGTCCTGCAGCGACTCGAGCGCGACGCCGCGCAGCTTGCCGCCGTCGACGTGCTCATGCGCAAACTGCGCGAAGCGCGCGACCGCGTCGTCTGAACCGGCGACCAGCAGCCGGTACGTGACGCGGCTGCCATAGGTGATCAGGCCCGTCGACGGTACGTCAGCGGCATTCAGCATCAGGCGCGGCGAAAAGTTGACGAACGAAAAGCCGCGATCGAGCTCGCGCGTGATCAGCGCGCCGACCGTGAAGTTGCGATTGCCGAGCTTCACCGCATCGCCGATCTTCAGCTTCAGCGCGTCGAGCAGCTGCTGGTCGACCCACACGGTGCCCGGTGCCGGAATCGACGTCGCCGGATGATCGGCCGCACCCGGCGCCGCCGCGATGCGCAGCGCGCCGCGCAACGGATAGCCGGGCGACACCGCCTTGACGGCGGCCAGCCGCGACGCCGGCTGCGCGCCGGTCGAATTGATCATGCTGGGAAAGATCGCCGTGGTGGCGGTGCGCAGGCCCAGGGCGTGCGCCTCGGCGGCGAATTGCGGATCGACCGGATGATCGGCGCGCACGATGAAGTCGGCGGCGATCATGCGCCGCGCATCGCGCTCGAGCCCCTGATGCAGCCGATCGCCCAGAAACCCGACGCTCGACAACGCCGCGACCGCCAGCACGAGCGCGAGCAGCAACATCGTCAGTTCGCCCGCGCGCCAGTCGCGCGCCGTCATCCGCATGGCCTGGCGCAACAGATCGATGCCGCCAAGCCGCCGCGCCGGTCTCGTGTCGGCGCGCGTTCTTGAACCCGCCTTGGATCCTGGTAGTGCTTCGCTCAATCGTGCCTGCTCCTCGCAAATCGCGACACCATGTGCGTGGCCATGCCGCGAAAACCGCCCTGCACGCCACGCCACAATCGCGGCAATGCCCACGCCGCGAGCAGCAGGAAGCCTACCATCAAGACCAGAAACACGAGCGGCACGAACAGCGCAAGCAGTACGCCGCCGACCACGAGGCCGTCTTCGGCGGTCGACGTGACGACGTTCGACACCGGCTCCGGCGACAGGTTGATCAGCGCGCGCGTGCCCGCCTTCGCGAGATGCGCGGTGCCGGCGAGCGTGCCGCCCGCGAGCGCGGCAACGCTCAGCAGCGTCGGATCGGCGTGGCCGAGCGCGCCGGCGGCCAGCACGGCGCCGGCCGGAATGCGGATGAAGGTGTGGATCGCATCCCACAGCGAATCGAACGCGGGGATCTTGTCGGCGAGGAATTCGGCCAGCGTCAGCACGGCCGCCGCACCGATCACCCATGGCGATGACAGCGCGGACAATGTGTTCGGCAAGTGAATCAGGCCAAGACGTTCGAACACGCCGGCCAGGAGGACCGTCAGATAGAGGCGCAGACCGCTGCCCCATGAAAGGCCCGCTGCAAGTGAAAGTGATTCAAGCATGGCCGCCTCCACGCGTTCAGTGCGTGCCAGGCGCCGCGGCGGGAACGAGCGGGCGTTCCGCGCCGAAGCCATCAGGCTCGCCAAGCTGGCCGCGCCAGCCAGGCCGCGGGCAATCTCAAGGTCGTTTCTGTCTCATTATAGCTACGATAATTCGCAGAACGTAGAGCGGCGAAGCCTTCGCTGTGGCTTGCAGGCAATGGCGGCCGCGCCCCGAGCAGAGGTGGCCGCCCGGTCAGTGCCCCGACGACAGCTTCAGGCCGACGAGGCCGATCACGATCAGCGACGCACTGGCGACGCGCGCGACCGTCAACGCCTCGCCCATCATCACGACGCCGAAGATGAACGCCCCGACCGCGCCGATCCCTGTCCAAACAGCATAGGCTGTGCCGAGCGGCAACTGGCGCATCGCGAGCGCGAGCAGCACGAAGCTGCCGAGCGCGGTCACGACCGTGAAGATGGACGGCCACAAGCGGGTGAAACCTTCGGAAGTTTTGAGACCGGCCGCCCACGCGACTTCGAGCAGACCGGCAATCAGGAGAAGAAACCAGGACATCGACACAGCTCCATGAAAAATGGGGCCGTCCCCGATGATTGATGCAGGCGCAAGGTCGTCCTTACGTCGGGAGATTATAACGAAGCGGCATCGCGGACGAATTCACACCGCGCCCACCAGCCGGTACCCGACGCCCGTCTCCGTGACGATATGCTCCGGCTGCGCCGGATCGCGCTCCAGCTTGCCGCGCAGATGCGCCATGTAGATGCGTAGATAGTGGTGACTCTCGACGTGCGACGGCCCCCACACGTCGCGCAGCAACTGCCGGTGCGTGAGCACGCGGCCCGCATGGCGCACGAGCGTCGCGAGCAGCCGGTATTCGATCGGCGTCAGATGGACCGCGGCGCCGTCGCGCGTAACCTGGCGCAGCGCGAGGTCGACGGTGACCGCACCGAAGCGCACCTGCGGCGATTCGTTCGCGCCGCCGTGATTGCGCCGCCGCAGATGCGCGCGGATCCGCGCAAGCAACTCGGACACGCCGAACGGCTTGGTCAGGTAATCGTCGGCGCCGGCGTCGAGCGCGGCGACCTTTTCGCTTTCCTGGGTACGCGCCGACAGCACGATCACCGGTAGCTCGCTCCAGCCGCGCAGCTCGCGGATCACGTCGAGGCCGTCGGTGTCGGGCAGGCCCAGATCGACGATCACGAGATCGGGCTTGCGCGTCGCCGCTTCGACGAGCCCCTGCTTGCCGGTCTCGGCGTCGTACACGGCGATGCCCTCGCCTTCGAGCGCCGTGCGCACGAAGCGGCGAATCTGCTTCTCGTCTTCGATCAGAACGACGGTGATGCTCAGGTCACTCATGGGCGGGGCGGGTGAGCGGGTTGAGGTCGGCGGCGGTGTCGGTGTCGGTGGCTGCGCCTTCGTCTTCGAGCGTATCAAACGTCTCGGGGGCGTCGGGCGGCGTCTTGACCGGCAGCGTGAACCAGAAGCGCGCGCCCTCGACGTGGCCATCCGCGGCCAGCCGGTTGAGCGCGCCGATTGTACCGCCGTGCGCCTCGACGATCGCGCGGCAGATCGCGAGCCCAAGGCCGATGCCTGGTTTCGCCGACTCCTTCTCGCCGCGCGTGAACTTCTCGAACACGCGCGCTTCCATGCCGGCGGGCAGGCCGGGGCCGTTGTCGTCGATCGTGATGCGCACGAACGGCGTGCCGTCCGCGTCGATCTGCTGCGCGCCGATCGCGAGCGGCGTGCCGGACGCCGTGTATTTGGCCGCGTTCTCGAACAGGTTCGAGAACAAGCGCTCCATCAACACCGCGTCGAGATGCAGCAGCGGCAGATCGGCAGGCAGCGTAACCCGCACCGGATGATCCGCGAGCACACGCTTGCACGCGCGCAGCGCGGCGCCGACGGTCTCCTCGAGCAGCGTCCATTGCTGGTTCAGTTGCAGGCTGCCGGCCTGCAAGCGCGCCATGTCGAGCAGATTCGTGACGATGCCGGTCATGCGCAGCGCTTCTTCGTGGATCGCGTCGACGAGTTCGTCGTCACGCCGCGCGGCGGATTGCGCGTCGGTCCGCAAAGAAGCATTCACCTCGCCTTCTGTCCGCCCCTGTCCCGCCTGCCGCCCCTGCGCGAGCATCGACGAAAACCCGACGATCGTCGTCAGCGGCGTGCGCAGATCGTGCGAAATCGCCGACAGCAACGAATTGCGCAGCCGCTCCGACTCCATGTTGACGAGCGCATCGCGCGCGATATCGACGTAGTGCACCCGTTCGAGCGCGAGCGCGATCTGCGCGGCGAACGCATCGAGCATGCGGCGCTGTTCGGGCACGGTCAGCTCGCGCTCGTCACGCACGACCACCGCGAGCACGCCGCGCGTGCGCATCGGCGCCTTCAGCGGCAGATACAGCGCCGCGGCGGCCGGCAGCGTATCGGTGCCGTGGCCGGCCGGCTTCTGCTGATCGTAGACCCACTGGCCGACGTCGAGATCGAGCGCGTCGCCTTCGAGCGTGATCGCCGCGTCGGGGTCCTCGATCTTCTGTTTGATCTGGTCGGCGCTGTCGGGCAGCAGGATCGCCACACGCGCGCCGAACACCTCGCTCACGTGCCGGGTGCCGATGCCGACGATCTGCTCGGTCGCGAGCGCCGCGGCGAGCTCGCGCGCCATCTCGTACATCGCGCCGGTGCGCTGCTCGCGGCGTCGCGCGACGCTCGCCTCGTGGCGCAGGCTCGAAGTCAGATGGCTGATCACGAGCGAGGTCAGCAGCATGCCGAAGAACGTCAGCAGGTATTGCGTGTCGGAGACCGACAGCGACATGCGCGGCGGTACGAAGAAGAAATCGAACGCGGCGACGCTCGCGAACGACAGCACGACACCGGGCCCGCGCCCGAGCTTCACCGCGGTGAAGATCACACCGAGCAGATACAACATCACGAGGTTGGTCAGATCGATGCGGTCGATCAACTGGCTCGACAGCAACGTGATCGCCGCGCCGATCGCGAGCGCGAACGCGTACGCGCGCGGCGGCGAGCGACGCTCGCGGGCCGCGCTCAACGCCTCGCGCCACGCGTTCGCGGTCGTGTTCAACAGCCGCCGTTGCTCGCCGCCGTCGCGCTCCGACGACAGGCGAATCAGCGTGAGATCGAGATCGCCGCTCTTCTCGGCGATGCGCTCGCCCAGCGGCCGGCGCAGCCAGCGGCTCGCGCCCGTGCGCGACGATGCGCCCGCCACCAGCTTCGATACGTTGCGCGCCTGCGCGTAACCGATCAACGCGTCGAGCGCATCGGTGGCGGCGAGCGTCGCGGTTTCGGCGCCGAGTTCGGCGGCGAGCTTCAGCGCGTTCAACGTGCGTTCGCGGCGCGCGTCGGGCAGGCGCTGCAACGCGGGCGTTTCGACATAGACCGCGAGCCAGTCGGCCTTCAGGCTCGCGGCGAGGCGCGCCGCCGAGCGCACCAGCGCCGGCGCTTCCGGACCGGGACCGACACACACCAGCAGCCGCTCGCGCGCCTGCCAGATACGCTGGATCGACCGATCGGCGCGGTACTCGCGCATCTGCGCGTCGACCCGATCGGCGGTGCGGCGCAGCGCGAGTTCGCGCAGCGCGATCAGGTTGCCCTTGCGAAAGAAGTTGCGCACCGCGCGCTCGGCCTGCTGCGCCATGTAGACCTTGCCGTCGCGCATGCGGTCGAGCAGTTCCTCGGCCGGCAGATCGACGAGCGTGACTTCGTCGGCATGATCGAACACGCGATCGGGCACGGTCTCCCACACCCGGATGCCGGTGATCTGGCCGACCACGTCGTTCAGGCTCTCCAGGTGCTGCACGTTGACGGTCGTATAAACGTCGATGCCCGCGTCGAGCAGTTCGTAGACGTCCTGCCAGCGCTTCAGATGACGCGCGCCCTGCACGTTCGAATGCGCGAGTTCGTCGACGAGGATCAGTTGCGGCTTGCGCGCGAGCGCGGCGTCGAGATCGAACTCGCCGAGCTTGCGGCCGCGATACTCGATCTGCGCGAGCGGCAGCACGTCGAGCCCCGCGAGCAACGCGGCGGTTTCGCTGCGTCCATGCGTTTCGGCGATGCCGACCAGCACGTCGACCCCTTCTTGCTGGCGGCGGCTCGCGGCCTGCAGCATCGCATAGGTCTTGCCGACGCCGGCCGACGCGCCGAAGAAAACCTTCAGCCGGCCGCGCTGGCGTTTTTCTTCGTCGCGCTGCAGCTTGTCGAGCAGTTGGTCAGGATCGGGGCGGTTCATGCTCAGTGGTTTTGATAGTCGTGCGAGCGGCGGTGTCTGCATGGTGGCACGGCCCGCGCCGGCCCGCAAATGGCGGCGCGGCGCCACGCGAAACGCCGCTGTTTCAGCGATGAACCGCAATTGCGGCTGGTGCGTCGTCGCTGCGTTCAGTGTCAGCCGCGCTTCATTTCATCGAGCGCGAGATTGAGCTTCAGCACATTCACGCGCGGCTCGCCGAGCACGCCGAACTGGCGCCCCGTCGTGTAGCGCTCGACGAGCGCCTGCACGTCGTTCGGCGCGAGATGACGGGCCTGCGCGACCCGCTCGAGCTGATACGCGGCCGCGGCCGGACTGATCTCCGGATCGAGCCCGCTGCCCGACGACGTGACCAGATCGACCGGCACCGGCTTCGACATGTCGGTGCCCGCCGCCTTCAGCGCGGCGAGACGGCCCTTGATCTCGTCGAGCAGCGCGGGGTTGGTCGGCCCGAGGTTCGAGCCCCCCGAGTTCTGCGGGTTGTACGGCATCGGGCTCGTTGCCGACAGCCGGCCCCAGAAGTACTGGGGCGCGTCGAACTGCTGGCCGATCAGCTGTGAGCCGACCACCTTGCCGTTCTGCTCGATGAGGCTGCCGTTGGCCTGTTCGTGGAACGCCGCCTGGCCGAACGCGGTCATCACGGCGGGATAGGCGAGTCCTGTGATCGCGGTCAGCACCGCGAAGATCACGATCAGCGGACGGAACAGATTCTTCATGATGGGTCTCTTTCCCTTTTCATCACTTCTGGTTGTGGCGTAATGACGCGCTGCGCGCTCAAACCCAGCCGAACGCGGCGAGCACCATATCGATCAGCTTGATGCCGATGAACGGCACGATGATCCCGCCAAGGCCATAGATCAGCAGATTGCGGCGCAGCAGGATCGCGGCGCCTAGCGCGCGATAGCGCACGCCCTTCAGCGCCAGCGGAATCAGCAGCACGATGATCAGCGCGTTGAAGATCACCGCCGACATGATTGCCGAGGTCGGCGTCGCGAGATGCATCACGTTCAGCGCGTTCAACGCCGGATACGTCGACGCGAACGCGGCCGGGATGATCGCGAAGTACTTGGCGACGTCGTTGGCGATCGAGAACGTGGTCAACGACCCGCGCGTCATCAACATCTGCTTGCCGATTTCGACGATCTCGATCAGCTTGGTCGGATTCGAATCGAGGTCGACCATATTGCCGGCCTCTTTTGCCGCCTGCGTGCCGGTGTTCATCGCGACCGCGACGTCGGCCTGCGCGAGCGCGGGCGCGTCGTTGGTGCCGTCGCCGGTCATCGCGACCAGACGCCCTTCGGCCTGATGCGCGCGAATCGTCGCGAGCTTCGTTTCGGGTGTCGCCTCGGCAAGGAAGTCGTCGACGCCCGCTTCGGCCGCGATCGCGGCGGCGGTCAGGCGGTTGTCGCCCGTCACCATCACGGTCTTGATGCCCATCTTGCGCAGCTCGGCGAAGCGCTCCTTGATGCCGCCCTTCACGACGTCCTTCAACTCGATCACGCCGAGCACGCGCGCGCCCTGCTCGCCTTTCTCGGCGACCACCAGCGGTGTGCTGCCGCGTCGCGCGACATCGGCGACCGCGTTGCTGACTTCATTCGGGAAACGGCCGCCGTTCGCTTCGACGTAGTGCTTGACCGCATCGGCCGCGCCCTTGCGGATTTCACGGCCATGAGTCCCGTAGGGAGTCCCTTGCGGAGACAGATCGACGCCGCTCATGCGGGTCTGCGCCGTGAACGCGAGAAACACCGCATGCAGCGAGGCCATATCGCGCTGACGGATATTGAAGCGCTGCTTCGCGAGCACGACGATGCTGCGGCCTTCCGGCGTTTCGTCGGCGAGCGACGACAGCTGCGCGGCATCGGCAAGCGCCTCTTCGGTCAGACCTGGCGCCGGCAGAAACTGCGACGCCTGGCGGTTGCCGAGCGTGATCGTGCCGGTCTTGTCGAGCAGCAGCACGTCGACGTCGCCGGCCGCTTCGACGGCACGGCCCGAGGTCGCGATCACGTTCGCCTGCATCATGCGGCTCATCCCGGCCACGCCGATCGCCGACAACAGGCCGCCGATCGTCGTCGGGATCAGACACACGAGCAGCGCGGCGAGCGCGGTGATCGTCACCACGTGGCCCGCTTTCGCGGCTTCGACGGAGAACATCGAGAACGGCAGCAGCGTCGCGGTGGCGAGCAGCATCACGATGGTCAGCGCGACGAGCAGGATGGTGAGCGCGATTTCGTTCGGCGTCTTCTGACGCTTCGCGCCTTCGACCATCGCGATCATGCGGTCGAGGAACGCCTCGCCCGGATTCGCTGTGACGCGCACGACGATCCAGTCCGACAGCACCCGCGTGCCGCCCGTCACCGACGAAAAGTCGCCGCCCGACTCGCGGATCACCGGCGCCGATTCACCGGTGATCGCCGATTCGTCGACCGAAGCGACGCCCTCGATCACTTCGCCGTCGGCCGGGATCACGTCGCCGGTCTCGACCAGCACGACGTCGCCACGGCGCAGATCGGTCGCGGTCGTGATGCGGATCGGCGACTTCGGATGCGGCTCGTTGAGCTTCTTCGCCATCACGTCTCTCTTCGCGCTGCGCAGCGACGCGGCCTGCGCTTTCGAGCGGCCTTCGGCGAGCGCCTCCGCGAAGTTCGCGAACAGCACCGTGAACCACAGCCACAGCGTGACCGCGAGGATGAAGCCCGCGGGCGCCTCGGCCTGACCGCCGAGCGCGGCGATCCACAGAATGGTCGTCAGGATGCTGCCGACGTACACGCAGAACATCACCGGGTTGCGAAACTGCGTGCGCGGCGTGAGCTTTTTAAAGGAGTCCACGATCGCCGGGCGCAGCAGCGCAGGGTCGAACATGGACCGGGTAGCGTTATGTTCAGTCATTGAATCCTCGAATGTCCGTGGGCGCTTGCAGGCTTGCGGCGTGCAGGCGCCTGTTCGGTCGTTGGCTCGCGGCCTGGGTCACTGCCGTGGGTCACTGCACGCCGATCATCATCAGATGCTCCACGCCGGGACCGAGCGCGAGCGCCGGGACGTAGGTCAGCGCGCCGACCAGCAGCACCGTGCCGAGCAGCAGCACGACGAACAGCGGTCCGTGCGTCGGCAGCGTGCCGCCGGTGACGGCGATGCGCTTCTTCGCGGCGAGCGACCCGGCGATCGCGAGCACCGGCACGATCGTGCCGAAGCGGCCGAACCACATCGCGATCGCGGTGAGCCAGTTGTAGAACGGCGTATTCACCGTGAGACCCGCGAACGCGCTACCGTTGTTGTTCGCCGCCGAGCTGAACGCATAGAGGATCTCGGAGAAGCCGTGTGCACCGGGGTTTGCGATGCCGGCCTTGCCCGCCGCGCTGAGCACCGCGATCGAGGTGCCCACCAGCACGAGCAGCGGCGTGAGCAGCACGACGATCGACACCATCTTCATCTCGTAGGCCTCGATCTTCTTGCCGACATATTCAGGAGTACGCCCGATCATCAGTCCCGCGACGAACACCGCGAGCAGCGCGAACACGAGCATCCCGTACATGCCGGAACCGACACCGCCGAAGATCACTTCGCCGAGCTGGATCAGCAGCATCGGATACAGGCCGCCGAGCGGCGTCAACGAATCGTGCATGTTGTCGACCGCGCCGCACGAAGCCGCCGTCGTCGCGACCGTGAAGATGCCCGACTGCGCGATGCCGAAGCGCGTTTCCTTGCCCTCCGCATTGCCGCCCGCCTGCAGCGCGTTCGCCGACTGATCGACGTTGAGCGCCGTGAACGCGGGATTGCCGCTCTGCTCGGCGCTGATCTCGCCGAACACGCAAACGCCGAACGCGATCGTCATCGCCGCGAGCACCGCGACGCCCTGCCGGCGATCGCCGATCACGCGGCCGAACACGAGCGCGAGCGCCGCCGGGATGATCAGGATCGAGATGATCTGCACGAAGTTCGAGAACGGCGTCGGGTTTTCGTACGGATGCGCGGAGTTGCCGTTGAAGAAGCCGCCGCCGTTGGTGCCGAGCATCTTGATCGCTTCCTGCGACGCGACCGGGCCCATCGCGATGGTCTGTGTCTTCACGGGCGTGTCGAGCATCACCGGATCGCCCTTCGCGTCCTTCACCGGATTGCCTTGCGCGTCGAGCTTCGGCGCGGCGTAGGTGGTGGTCTGCAGCGTCGGCACCTCCTGATATGCCTTGAAGTTCTGGATCACGCCCTGACTCATCAGCAGTGCGGCGATGATCGCCGCCATCGGCAGCAGGACGTACATCGTCACGCGCGTGATGTCGACCCAGAAGTTGCCGATCGTCTGCGCGGTATGACGCGCGAAGCCGCGCATCAACGCGAACACGACGACGATGCCGGTCGCCGCCGACAGGAAGTTCTGCACGGTCAGGCCGAGCATCTGCGTCAGATAGCCGACGGTCTGCTCGGGCGTGTAGTCCTGCCAGTTGGTGTTGGTCACGAAGCTGACCGCGGTGTTGAAGGCGCTGTCGACCGACATCGCGCCGAACTGCTGCGGATTGCCTGGCAGCCACCCTTGCACGCGCAGCAGCACGTACAGGAACGCCGCGCCGAGCACGTTGAACGCTAGCGTGGCGACCGCGTAGTGCCTCCAGCCCATTTCCGCCGCTGGATCGACGCCCGCGATGCGGTAAAGCAGCCGTTCGAGCGGCGCGCCGAAGCGCACCACGCGCGAACTGCCGTCCATCACGGCGCCGAGATAGCTCGCCATCGGCACCGCCGCGGCCAGTAGCACGACGATAAAAAGACTCGCCTGCAGGACATCGTTCGTGTTCATTCAATGTCCTCCGCGCGCAGCAGCGCATACACGAGATATACGAACAGCAGCGCGGTCGACGCGCCGGCCAGCCACAGCATCCAGGTCATCAGCGCGCTCCTTGTCCGCGGCGCAACTGCATCAGCTTCTCGCAGCCGCCAATCAGCCCAAAGGTCAGCAAGGCAAACAGCGCCAGGCCCCCGACATACAGCACATCCATTCTCGTTCTCCATTCACGGACTTTGGATGGATAGAACGGTATGCCGATCGGCCTAAAGAGCTGGTCAAAGATCGCGGGGTGCGCGTAAAAATCGCGTAAACGGACAAGGCCGTTTCATCTCGCGATGAAACGGCCCTGATGGATGACGTGCAGCGCAATCCGAGGCCGCGCTGACACTTTTTATGGCAGCAGGATCGTCGACCCCGTCGTGCGGCGCCCTTCGAGGTCCGCATGTGCCTGCCCGACGTCCGGCAGCGCATAGCGCTGATTGATGCTCGTCTTGACCTTGCCCGAGCTCAGCACGTCGAACAGCTCGGCCGACATCGCCTCGTAGTCGCTGCGTTTCGCCATATAGGTGAAGAGCGTCGGTCGTGTAAAGAACAGCGAGCCGCGTCCCGCGAATTCCGACGAATCGATCGGCGGCAGCGGACCCGACGCGTTGCCGAAGCTCACGAACAGGCCGAGCGGCGCGAGACAGTCGAGCGATTTTTCGAAGGTGTCCTTGCCGATCGAATCGTAGACGACCGGCACGCCCGCGCCGTTGGTGATCTCGCGTACGCGCTTCGTGAAGTTCTCGCGCGTATAGACGATCGCGTGATCGCAGCCGTGCGCTTTCGCGATCTCGGCTTTCTCGTCGGAACCGACCGTGCCGATTACCGTCGCGCCGAGCGCCTTCGCCCACTGGCACACGAGCAGGCCGACGCCGCCCGCTGCGGCCTGAATGAGGATCGTGTCACCGGCCTTCACGCGATACGTGCGGCGCAGCAGATATTGCGCAGTCAAGCCTTGCAGCATCGCCGACGCGGCCTGCTCGTCGCTGATCGCATCGGGCAGCTTGACGACCAGCGCGGCCTGCAGCACGCGCTCCTGCGCATACGCGCCGGGCGGCCGCGCGACATACCCGACGCGATCGCCGACCTTCAGACCGGTCACGCCCGAGCCCACCGCGCTGACCTCGCCGGCCGCTTCCACGCCGAGCCCGCCCGGCAGCGGCAGCGGATACAGACCGGTGCGGAAATACACGTCGATGTAATTGAGGCCGACCGCCGTCTGGCGAATGCGGATCTCGCGCGCGCCGGGCTCGCCCACCTCGACGTCAACCCATTTCATGACTTCGGGTCCGCCGGTTTTGTCGAAACGGATTGCCTTGACCATCACGTCTCCTTCATCTGTATGGATGTGGGTGCGGCGACGCGCGCGCTCACGCCTCGCCGGACAGGCGCAGCGTCAGCACGTCGAGCACCATGCGGGCGGTCGAAATGTTCGTCGCGCACGGAATGTTGTGCACGTCGCACGCGCGCACTAGCGCGTTGATGTCCGGCTCGTGCGGCTGCGGCGTCATCGGGTCGCGCAGGAAAATCACCACGTCGACGCGCCCTTCGGCGAGCTGCGCGCCGATCTGCAGGTCGCCGCCGTGCGGGCCCGACAGCATGCGCTCGACCGTCAGGCCGTGCGCGTCGCTGATGCGTCCGCCGGTCGTGCCGGTTGCGACGATCTCGCAGCGCGCGAGCGTGTCGACGTATTCGCCGGCCAGTTTGACGATGTCGTCCTTCTTGTGATCGTGCGCGATCAGCGCAATGCGGGTGCTCATGACGTAAGACTCCTCAAACCCTTGTGACTATCGTTGTTGTGATGTGACCGGTGTCGTTCGCGCGCGGCGGCTCGGTACGTGCCTGCTCAGTACGTACCAGCTCAGTACGTACCAGCTCAGTACGTACCAGCTCAGTACGTACCAGGATAGGCGCCGCCGTCGATCAACCAGTTCTGCCCGGTGATGTAACCCGCGTGCGTGCTGCACAGGAACGCGCAGGCGCGGCCGAATTCTTCGCGATTACCGAAGCGGCCGGCGGGGATCGTCTTCATGCGCTGCTTGCGCGCTTCGTCGATCGAAATGTTGTGCGTCTTCGCCTGCGCCTCGAACGTGACCGCGATACGGTCGGTGTCGAACAGGCCCGGCAGCAGGTTGTTGATCGTCACGCCGGTCGGCGCGACCTTGCGCGCGAGCCCCGCGACGAAACCGGTCAGGCCGGAGCGCGCGCCGTTCGACAGACCGAGCACGTCGATCGGCGCCTTCACCGCCGAGCTCGTGATGTTGACGATGCGCCCGAAGCCGCGCGCGCTCATCGTGTCGATGGTCTGACGGATCAGCTCGATCGGCGTCAGCATGTTGGCTTCGAGCGCGCGGATCCAGTCCTCGTGCGTGAAGTTGCGGAAATCGCCCGGCGGCGGACCGCCCGCGTTGTTGACGAGAATGTCCGGCTGCGGGCAGGCCGCGAGCGCGGCCGCGCGCCCTTCAGGCGTGGTGATGTCGCATGCGACGGTCTTCACCTCGACGCCGCTCTGCTTGCGGATCGCCTCGGCGGTCGCTTCGAGCGTTTCGGCGGTGCGCGCGACGATCGTCAGGTCGACGCCCTCGGCGGCGAGCGCTTCCGCGCAGCCGCGTCCCAGACCTTTGCTCGCCGCGCAAACCAGCGCGCGGCGTCCTGCGATTCCCATGTCCATGTGTATGCCCTCCTGGCGAAGTTTCCCCAGATTCTAGAAGAATCGGTGCAGGACTGTGCCGCGTCGCTGCAAACTCAGGTATCGCCGGGCGGTACTCTTTCGGTAAACTGCGCGGTGGCGCACTTTTCCACCGTTCGTCCGACCTTCGAGCGCGGACTGAGCCAACGGATGAGCGCGCCGAACCGATCCACCTTGCCGCCGCGCGCGAGCCCGCCATGACCCAGGACAGCCGTTTCCCCAATCTCTTCATCCTCGATCACCCGCTGATCCAGCACAAGCTGTCGCACATGCGCGACCGGGACACGTCGACGCGCACGTTCCGCGAACTGCTGCGCGAAATCACGCTGCTGATGGGCTACGAAATCACCCGCAACCTGCCAATGACCACGCGCCGCATCACCACGCCGCTCGTCGAGATCGACGCGCCGGTGATCGCCGGCAAGAAGCTCGCGATCGTGCCGGTGCTGCGCGCGGGCGTCGGCATGTCGGACGGCCTGCTCGAGCTGGTGCCGTCGGCGCGCGTCGGCCATATCGGCGTGTATCGCGCGGAGGATCATCGGCCGGTCGAATACCTGGTGCGGCTGCCGGACCTCGAAGACCGCGTGTTCATCCTCTGCGATCCGATGGTCGCGACCGGCTACTCGGCCGTGCACGCGGTCGATGTGCTCAAGCGCCGCAACGTGGCCGCCGAGAACATCATGTTCCTCGCGCTCGTCGCCGCGCCCGAGGGCGTGCAGGTGTTCCAGGACGCGCACCCGGACGTCAAGCTGTTCATCGCGTCGCTCGATTCGCATCTGAACGAGCATGCGTACATCGTGCCGGGCCTGGGCGACGCGGGCGACCGGTTGTTCGGTACGAAGAACTGACGCGCCGAGGGCCAGCGGGGGTGGCCTGGCGATGCCGCCGCCCCGGAACCGGCCCCGCTTTCGCCCGCATCCGGCCCTCCCGGCGACACATCCGCACCGCCTCCATTCATTTTCGCGTCGATTTCATTGCATTTGCGGCCGGTTTCGCGGCGCGGCCCCCTCTGCCGCACCCTCGTGGCATGATAAAATTCGAATCCGCTCGACGGAGCGGCTCGACCCGCACGATCACTCGCACCACCGCCTGCAATTTCGACTGGCGCCCCGCGCTTTCGCATCAGGTCATGCGGCGTCTGGCCGCGCAAGCTGCCCCGCTCCACCGCGCTGCCGCCCTGCGGCTGCGCCTGGCTGGCCGGCCGATCATGCACGAACCGGCACGAACGCCCACCGGCGGGCAAGCGCGGAACGACGCGCGGGAACGGCCAGGCTGAGATCGGCGGCACAGATGGCCGCCTCGACGGGCCAACACGAGCGACAAGCACGAACGGCCGGCAGCCTTTCACCTGACGGATTGACATCGAGGCGCAACACGCGAGGCGCCCGACATCGCAACGACAATTGCACTATGCGTGCGCCCCGCTGGCGCGCGCGACGGAGAAAAGTATGGCGGGTCATTCGAAATGGGCCAACATCAAGCATAAGAAAGCAGCGGCCGATGCCAAGCGCGGCAAGGTCTGGACGCGGCTCATCAAGGAAATCCAGGTTGCGGCCCGTCTGGGCGGCGGCGAAATCGACTCGAACCCGCGTCTGCGGCTCGCGGTCGACAAGGCGTACGACGCCAACATGCCGAAAGACAACATCAACCGCGCGATCCAGCGCGGTGTCGGCGGCGCGGACGGCGCGAACTACGAGGAAATCCGCTACGAAGGCTATGGCATCGGCGGCGCGGCGGTGATCGTCGACACGATGACCGACAACCGCACCCGCACGGTCGCGGAAGTGCGTCACGCGTTCTCGAAGAACGGCGGCAACATGGGCACCGACGGCTCGGTGTCGTTCATGTTCGATCACGTCGGCCAGTTCCTGTTCGCTCCCGGCACCGCCGAAGACGCGCTGATGGAAGCCGCGCTCGAAGCGGGCGCCGACGACGTCGTGACGAACGAGGACGGCAGTATCGAGGTGCTGTGCCCGCCGAACGATTTTTCGAAAGTGAAGGCTGCACTCGAAACGGCGGGCTTCAAGGCCGAACTGGCCGAAGTCACGATGAAGCCGCAGACCGAAGTCGAATTCACCGGCGACGATGCCGTGAAAATGCAGAAGCTGCTCGACGCGCTGGAAAATCTGGACGACGTGCAGGAAGTCTATACAAACGCGTCGATCGCCGGCGAGTGATGGCGCGCCGGGCTCTGGCATCGTTTGCCCTTGCTGTTGATGGTTTATTGCACGGCTGAGCACACCGCTCGGCCGTTTATGGTTTTCAAGTCTCGGGGATTCACATGAAGTTACTCGTCGTCGGTTCCGGCGGTCGCGAACATGCGCTGGCATGGAAGCTCGCGCAATCGCCGCGGGTCCAGCTCGTCTACGTCGCGCCGGGCAACGGCGGCACCGCTCAGGATGAGCGTCTGCTCAACATCGACATCACCGAGCCGGCCGCGCTCGCTGATTTCGTCGAAACAGAACAGATCGCGTTCACGCTGGTCGGGCCGGAAGCGCCGCTCGCGGCAGGCATCGTCAACCTGTTCCGCTCGCGCGGTCTGAAGATCTTCGGGCCGACCAAAGAGGCCGCCCAGCTCGAAAGCTCGAAAGATTTCGCCAAAGCGTTCATGAAGCGCCACGGCATCCCGACGGCCGAGTACGAAACCTTCGCCGACGTCGCCGCCGCGCACGCGTATCTGGACGCCAAGGGCGCGCCGATCGTGATCAAGGCCGACGGCCTCGCCGCCGGCAAGGGCGTGGTGGTCGCGCAAACGCTGGAAGAAGCGCACGCCGCGGTCGACATGATGCTGTCGGACAACAAGCTCGGCGACGCCGGCGCGCGCGTCGTGATCGAGGAGTTCCTCGCAGGCGAGGAAGCGAGCTTCATCGTGATGGTGGACGGCAAGCACGTGCTCGCGCTCGCGTCGAGCCAGGATCACAAGCGTCTGCTCGACGGCGACCAGGGCCCGAATACGGGCGGCATGGGCGCCTACTCGCCCGCGCCGATCGTCACGCCGCAGCTGCATGCGCGCGTGATGCGCGAAATCATCCTGCCGACCGTGCGCGGCATGGAGAAGGAAGGTATCCGCTACACCGGCTTCCTGTACGCGGGCCTGATGATCGACGCGCAAGGCAACCCGAAGACGCTCGAATTCAACTGCCGGATGGGCGACCCCGAAACGCAGCCGATCATGGCGCGTCTGAAAGGCGACTATTCGAAGGTGGTGGAACACGCGATCGCCGGCACGCTCGACACCGTCGAGCTCGAATGGGACCGCCGCACCGCGCTCGGTGTCGTCCTCGCCGCGCACAACTACCCGGACACGCCGAGGAAGGGCGACCGCATCAACGGCATTCCCGCCGAAACCGCGGATTCAGTCACGTTCCACGCCGGCACCACGCTGACGGACGGCAAGCTGACCACCTCGGGCGGGCGCGTGCTGTGCGTCGTCGGTCTCGCGGATTCGGTGCGCACCGCGCAGGCGGCCGCGTACCACACGATCAATCAGATCGCGTTCGACGGCATGCAATACCGCCGAGACATCGGCTATCGCGCGCTCAACCGCAAGCACGACGGCAAGTAAGCTGCGCTAGCGCTGGACGCCGTGCGGGCGGCGCACTGCCGGTGCCACAGGCGCCGCAGTGCGGGCACGTTACACGACGCGCGCTACACTGAATCTTTCCCGCTCGTCGCGGCAGACGGGCCCGGAGCCCGCGAATCGACTGAAGCGGCAAGCCGCCTCTGATGTTCGCCTCCGGCAACCAGGCACAATCCGAACCAGCGGTCCGAGTTCGCAGACACCCGGCGCCAACGCGGCCATCGTTTTCTTTCGAAGAACCCGCGGCACGACGAGCGTGCCGCCCCAGCACCTGCATTCATGAGCAATTCGAGCTACGACGCACAAGCCGTGCGCAGCTGGCTGCAAGGCCTGCAATCGCATATCGCGGACACGCTCGGCGCCTTCGACGGCACCGCGTTCGCTACCGACGCGTGGCAGCGCGCGCCCGGCGAGAAGCTGCGCGGCGGCGGCGTCACGCGGATTCTCGAAGGCGGCCAGTTCTTCGAGCGCGCCGGCATCGGCTTCTCGGACGTCGCGGGCGACGCGCTGCCGGGCTCGGCAAGCGCCGCGCGGCCGCAACTGGCCGGGCGCGGCTTCGAGGCGATGGGCGTGTCGCTCGTGCTGCATCCGCACAATCCGCACTGCCCGACCGTGCACATGAACGTGCGCCTGCTCATCGCGACGAGGGAAGGCGAAGAACCGGTGTTCTGGTTCGGCGGCGGCATGGACCTGACGCCCTACTACGGCTACGAAGAGGACGCCGGGCAGTTCCATCAGGTGTGTCGCGACGCGCTCGCGCCGTACGGCGCGGACCTGTACCCGCGCTTCAAGCGCTGGTGCGACGAGTACTTCTTCCTGAAGCACCGCAACGAGCCGCGCGGCATTGGCGGGATTTTCTTCGACGATTTCTCGGCGCCGGGCTTCGAGCAATCGTTCGCGATGCTCAAAAGCGTCGGCGAAGGCTTTCTCAAGGCGTACCTGCCGATCATCGAGCGGCGCCGCGACACGCCGTACGGCGAAGCCGAGCGCGCGTTCCAGGCCTACCGGCGCGGCCGCTACGTCGAGTTCAATCTGGTCTTCGACCGTGGCACACTGTTTGGGCTGCAGAGCGGCGGACGCACCGAATCGATCCTGATGTCGATGCCGCCCGTGGCGAACTGGCGCTACGACTGGCACCCCGAGCCGGGCACGCCGGAAGCGCGTTTGTACAGCGATTTCCTCGTGCCGCGCGAGTGGGTATGACGCGCCACCTGTCTCGCTTACGGTCACGACAAAGGACCCTCACCTGAAGCCGAACGCTCACCCTGTCGCCCTGCCTCGCCGGATCGGTCTGCTGGGCGGCACATTCGATCCGATCCACGACGGCCACCTCGCGCTTGCGCGGCGGTTCGCCGACGTGCTGCGGCTGACCGAACTGGTGCTGCTGCCGGCCGGCCAGCCGTGGCAGAAAGCCGACGTGTCGCCCGCCGAGCATCGGCTCGCGATGACGCGCGCGGCGGCCGCGTCGCTCGCGATCCCCGGCGTGACGGTACGCGTCGCGACCGACGAAATCGAGCACGATGGCGCGACCTACACGGTCGAGACGCTGCAATGCTGGCGCGAGCGCGAAGGCGACGACGCATCGATCACGCTGCTGATCGGCGCGGATCAACTGGTGCATCTCGACACATGGCGCGACTGGCGGCGCCTGTTCGAGCTCGCGCATATCGGCGCGGCCACGCGGCCCGGCTTCGACCTCGCGTCGGTCGCCCCCGCGGTCGCCAAGGAAATCGCCGCGCGCCGTGCGCGCGCCGACGTGCTGCAGGCCACACCCTGCGGCCATCTGCTGATCGACACGACGCTCGCGTTCAACGTATCGGCCACCGACATTCGCGCGCATCTGCGCGAGCAGGTCAACCAGCGGCTCGCCCACGCGGGTGCGGGCGGCACAAGCCAGGATCGGGCCGCGAGTCACGTCCCCGCCGCGGTGTGGGACTATATTCTTCAACATCATCTGTACCACCGGTAACTCCATGGATATTCGCAAACTGCAACGCGTAATCGTCGACGCTCTCGAAGACGTCAAGGCGCAAGACATCAAAGTGTTCAACACCAGCCACCTGACCTCGCTGTTCGATCGCGTGATCGTCGCGAGCGGCACGTCGAACCGGCAAACCAAGGCGCTCGCGTCGAGCGTGCGTGAAGGCGTGAAGGAAGCCGGCGGCGAGATCATCAGCACCGAGGGCGAGGATATCGGCGAATGGGTGCTGGTCGATTGCGGCGACGCGATCGTGCACATCCTGCAGCCGGCGCTGCGCCAGTACTACAACCTCGAGGAAATCTGGGGCGACAAGCCGGTGCGCATCAAGCTGTCGACGCCGAATCCGTTCGGCGGCGCGCGCGCAAGCGAGCCCGACGACGAGGAAGACGAGGAAGCGCCGGCCGCGAAGCCCCCGCGCAAGACCACGGCGCGCCGCAAGTAAGCTGGCCGTGTCGGCCACACCGCTACTGTCCTCGCGATGAAACTGCACATCCTCGCCGTCGGCCACAAGATGCCGGACTGGATCGCGACCGGCTTCGACGAATACACGAAACGCATGCCGCCCGAGTTGCGCATCGAACTGCGCGAGATCAAACCGGAGCAGCGCTCGTCGGGTCGTTCGGCCGAAAGCGTGATGGCCGCCGAACGGCAGAAGCTCGAAGCCGCGTTGCCGAAGAACGCACGCATCGTCGCGCTCGACGAACGCGGCAAGGACTGGACCACGATGCAGCTCGCGGGCGCGTTGCCGGGCTGGCAGCAAGACGGCCGCGACGTGGCCTTTCTGATCGGCGGCGCGGACGGGCTCGATCCCGAGCTGAAGGCACACGCCGATATGATGCTGCGCGTGTCGAGCCTCACGCTGCCGCACGCGATGGTGCGCGTGCTGCTGGCCGAACAGCTTTATCGCGCGTGGACCATCACGCAAAATCATCCGTATCATCGCGCGTAGGTGCTGGAGCCTCGCGCGGCGACGCCTGGCAACGATTCGTTGCTGCTGACGCGTCGCGGGCGCTCTGCTCCATACGCTTGAGCGCATTGTCGCCGCTTCATGCGATGATGCGCCCGACGCGCTGTGCATCGATGCCGCTAGCGGATGCAGCGCATCGATCGGATCACCGGGTCAACCTCGCCCCGTTCACTCTTCCACGCCCACCCGCGTTCACCACCCCGCGCCATCCGTTTCCCGCTCCATCGAGACCCGTTCATGCCCACGCCCTCCGCTTCGCTGCATCCGTTCGTCTACCTCGCCTCGCAAAGTCCGCGCCGCCAGGAGCTGCTGCAACAGCTCGGCGTGCGTTTCGAATTGCTGCTGCCGCGCCCCGATGAAGACGCCGAAGTGCTCGAAGCCGAACGGCCCGGCGAACACGCGCGCGACTACGTGCAGCGCGTGTGCATCGCGAAGGCGCAGGCGGCCCGCGCGCGGCTCCTCGACGGCGGTCACGAGGTGCGGCCGATACTCGTCGCCGACACCACCGTCACGATCGACGACGCGATTCTCGGCAAGCCCATCGATGCCGACGATGCGGTCGCCATGCTCACACGTCTCGCGGGCCGCACGCACGAAGTGCTGACCGCGCTCGCCGTGATCGATGCCAACGGCGCGCTGCTGCGCGCGGCGTTGTCGGTCTCGAAGGTGCGTTTTGCTGCAGTGCACGCAGACGCGTTGCGTCGCTACGCGGCGAGCGGTGAGCCGCTCGGCAAGGCGGGGGCGTATGGCGTGCAGGGACGCGCGGCGGAGTTTATCGAGCATATAGACGGGTCCTATTCGGGTATTATGGGTTTGCCGCTTTTTGAAACCGCTGCCCTCCTGCGTGCAGCGCGCATCGACTTCTAGAACAACACCATGAATGAAGAAATCCTGATCAATGTCACGCCGCAGGAAACGCGCGTCGCGCTCGTTCAACAGGGCGCCGTCCAGGAACTTCATGTCGAACGAACGCTGTCGCGCGGCCGCGTCGGCAATGTCTATCTCGGCAAGGTCGTGCGCGTGCTGCCCGGCATGCAATCGGCGTTCATCGACATCGGCCTCGAACGCGCCGCGTTTCTTCATGTCGCCGACATCTGGCATCCGCGCATCGCCGGCGAAGCGCAACATCAAACACCGCATCAGCCGATCGAAAAGATCGTCTTCGAAGGTCAGACGCTGATGGTGCAGGTCGTCAAGGACCCGATCGGCACCAAGGGCGCGCGGCTGTCCACGCAAGTGAGCATCGCCGGGCGCACGCTCGTGTATCTGCCGCAGGAGCCGCACATCGGCATCTCGCAGAAAATCGAAAGCGAAGCCGAGCGCGAGGCCGTGCGTGCGCGTCTGACCGCCGTGCTGCCCGCCGACGAGAAAGGCGGCTACATCGTGCGCACGATCGCCGAGGATGCGACGAGCGAAGAGCTCGCGGCCGACGTCGCGTATCTGCGCAAGACGTGGGCGACGATTCTGTCGCAGGCCCAGCGCATGCCGCCCACCAGCCTGCTCTACCAGGATCTGAATCTCGCGCAGCGCGTGCTGCGCGATTTCGTCAACGATGACACATCGCGCATCCAGGTCGATTCGCGCGAGACGCATCAGATGCTCGCCGATTTCGCGACCGAGTTCACACCGGCGGTATCGTCGAAGCTGCACCACTACACCGGCGAGCGGCCGCTGTTCGATCTGTACAACATCGAGGCCGAGATTCAGCGCGCGCTATCGCGTCGCGTGGATCTGAAGTCGGGCGGCTACCTCGTGATCGACCAGACCGAGGCGATGACGACGATCGATGTGAACACCGGCGGCTACGTCGGCGCGCGCAACTTCGACGACACGATCTTCAAGACCAACCTCGAAGCCGCGCATACCATCGCGCGGCAACTGCGGCTAAGGAATCTTGGCGGCGTGATCATCATCGATTTCATCGATATGGAAAACGTCGAGCATCGCGACCAGGTGCTAGGCGAATTGAAGAAGGCGTTGTCGCGCGATCGCACGCGGGTGACCGTCAATGGTTTCTCGCAACTCGGGCTCGTCGAGATGACGCGCAAGCGTACGCGTGAGTCGCTCGCGCATGTGCTGTGCGAGCCTTGCCCGATTTGCCAGGGCAAAGGGCAAGTGAAGACTGCGCGCACGGTGTGCTATGACGTGTTGCGGGAGATTTTGCGCGAGTCGCGGCAGTTCAATCCGCGCGAGTTTCGCGTGGTCGCTTCGCAGCAGGTGATCGATCTGTTTCTCGAGGAAGAGTCGCAGCATCTGGCAATGCTGATCGATTTCATCGGCAAGCCGGTGTCGTTGCAGGTGGAGTCGAATTTGAGTCAGGAGCAGTACGATATTGTTTTAATGTGAGGTGATTGACGTTTATTCACGTTCATCGAAAGCCGCTCAAACCCTTTACTGGCGAGTCGCCGCGAGCGTGGAACGGTGCGGATGGCGCTTAGAGTTCGATTGCCACTAGCCCCTCCATTCGTGCCTGCTCTAGCGGTACTCGTCAATCTCTACCGTGCCGCCCATTGCTTCCATCATGATGCGAATGTCTGTTGGCACGTCGGACACCCGGTCCCCGCTCGCGTTGTACCAGTAGCAGAAGAAGCGCACTTTCGCGTTCTTGTCTGCCAGCAATCGCTGGAAATCGTCCCTTGAAAGATTCAAGTGGCTAACGAGATAACGAAGATGCGGCTCCAGCAAATCGCTACGGACAACCTCTTTACTTCGCACACTCCACACTCCGGTGCGCCGCGTTACGACTCGCCCCTGCCTCGTTGGATCGACTACCGGATCACCCTTCGCAATCGCCACGTCGGGCACAACGGCAAAATATTTTCTCCAAAACCCAGGCACCACATATTCGCCCGAGATTGAAAAAGTCGCGTGTGCAAGTTGATGAACACTCATGTCGATTCTGCGCTCAATCGTTATGTATGTTATCGATGATCTGCTGACATTCGACGGTTCGTTCACGAAAACCGACCGGAGGACGAACGCTATCTGATGACCCTTGAACTGAGCGGCCCGCCGCTTATGGAAGAAGACCTTGGCGATTGAGTCGGAAATGCCTGTTGGAGCGAGTTGCGCGTATAAACTCAGTGCAGCTTCAATAGGGAGACATCTAATGCAGCTTCTTGATCACGTGTCGATCGGCGTTCCCGACATCGAGGCAGGACGACGTTTCTACGACGCCACCATGACGGCTCTCGGCGCGAGCAAAGTCTTCGACCGTCCCACCGCGTTAGGCTACGGCGAGCGTTGCACGACCGACGACATCTCATCGACCTATCTGGCCGTGTATCTCGATCCAAATGAAATAGGAGAAAACAAACGTCACTGGTGCTTCAAAGCGCCGTCCCGTGAGCATGTCGATGCATTCTTCAAAGCGGGACTCTCGACTGGTGGCAAATCCGACGGCCAGCCCGGCTTGCGGCCTTACTAAGTGTTCCTGGTAAAACGGTTTGACTTTGGCTAACCTGGCGTCTTGGTCGGTGCCGGGGTCGTGGATGAAGTGTGTCGTAGTGTTGAAGGCAG